>NZ_JBFULJ010000347.1:0-3840 GCF_056400385.1 Priestia sp. P5_B4 | reverse complement strand
GGTGTCAGATAATACAAAACGAATGTTCAGTATAAATAATAAATGTGCGGGGCGGTGGAAATAGCTTGAATAAAAAAAAGCTTCAAAGTGAACAAACCAAAAGAAAAGTGGCAGATGCCGCTAAAGCATTGTTTTCTCAAAAAGGCTATAAAGCTACATCTATTGAGGAAATTGTAGAAGCTACGGGAAGCAGTAAAGGGAATATTTATTATCACTTTAAAAGTAAAGAAGGGCTTTTTCTCTATTTAATAGACGAATGGGATCTCGAGTGGGAACGAAACTGGAAAGAAAGAGAGTCTCTTTACAAAACAACAAGAGATAAGCTTTTTGGAATTGCGGAGCAAATCATTTTAGATGATTTAAATCATCCTCTTACGAAAGCCGCCGATGAGTTTTTTAACAACGAGGAAAAGGGCAGCGACATCGAAGAGCGAATTGATGAGATGGTGAAACGACACGTGGAGTTTAACCGGGAGCTTTTGCAAAAAGGCATTGATGAAGGAGAGTTTTCTCCTAAAAATGCAGAACAGCTTGCAGTGATTTTAGAAGGGCTGTTTGTTGGAATGAGCCGCATGTCTCGAAAAACGAACACGGAAAATGCCCTGCAGCTTTACCATTCAGCAATCGATGTATTTTTAAACGGAATTATAGCAAGGTCTTCTTAAATAATCGGGGATGCTTATTGCGGTAATGAGTAATCCCTCATTATTTTGTATTTTTATAGACCGAACGTTCAGTATTTTTGTAATCAGGAGGTTTATATGTCATTATTGTTAAGAAATCGAGCGGCGATTTTGCTGCTCATGCTAAACATTTTTATTATTTTTACAGGAATCGGTCTCGTTATTCCAATTATGCCAACATATATGACGGAGCTTCATATCAACGGCAGCGTGATGGGGCTTTTAGTAGCGGTGTTTTCACTGACTCAATTTCTGTTTTCACCTTTAGCGGGACGGTTATCAGATTCGTTAGGGAGAAAGAAAATTATTGTAGCGGGAATGATTGTTTTTGCCTTGTCTGAATGGTTCTTCGGTTCAGTAAGTACACCTCTTTTATTATTTGTATCAAGAATGTTAGGCGGGGTCGGGGCCGCGCTTATTATGCCTGCTGTTATGGCCTATACAGCGGACGTGACGTCTGCTAAAGAACGTGCTAAAGGAATGGGCTATGTGACAGCGGCGATTACAACAGGATTTATTATTGGACCTGGTATTGGCGGCTTTTTAGCTGAATACGGCATGCGTGTACCATTTTATATGGCCGCAGTAGCAGGAGGCTTGGCTGCAGTGATTACGCTTTTTGTTTTGCCAGAGTCTCGTCCTGTACAAAATCATGCTGTTTCAAACAATGAGAATCCAAAAGAAGATCGGCTGCTACTCCAGCTTATGAATTCCTATAAAGAACCTTATTTTCTAAGTTTAATTATTGTTTTTGTGACATCGTTTGGATTATCCAATTATGAAACGATTTTTTCGCTATTTGTTGATCATAAATTTAGCTTTACGCCCAAAGATATTGCGTTTGTTATTACGTTTGGCTCTATTGCGGGGGCCGTAGTGCAGGTTACGATTTTTGGCTGGATTTTAAATAAGTTTGGTGAAAAAAGAGTGATTTCGTTTTGCTTGATGATGACGGGACTTTTTATTTTACTTACGCTGTTTGTGCACACGTACTGGCTTATTATTGTTGTGACATTCATCGTCTTTTTAGCAACAGATATTTTACGTCCGGCAATCAGCACGCAAATGTCGATGATGGCACAAGACGACCAAGGGTATGTAGCCGGACTAAATTCTGCTTATACAAGTCTTGGGAATATTATTGGACCCGTTGTAGCAGGCTTTCTTTTTGATATAAACATTAATTATCCGTACGTATCAGCTGCACTTGTACTGCTGCTTTGTTTTCTTTTATCTTTAAGAGCAGGGAAGGACAGAAAAACAGCTGTGAGAAATCAAGCGGTTCAAGAGAAATAACCATAAGGAAAAAATGATAGAATTCTTAGGGAATTGAAGACCTCGAGTAGCTTACTGGAGGTCTATTGATTATTCTTTTAGTAAAGGTGTAAGGTTTACAATGGCACTCAGCCTATAGAGAAGCTTTATTTTATCGGCAAAACAGTGAAATGGTTGCAAATAAAAAAGGTTAATAGTAAACTTTAAACGTAACAAGAATAGTATGGGAGCTTGCGCGGGGCAGGCTGAGAGTACAGGGACGCCTGTTGACCATTTGAACCTGTTGGATAATGCCAGCGCAGGGAATGTGAGTACATACCAAAGCACTTTGCGCATGCAAGGTGCTTTTTTGTCTTTTTTGCAGTGTTAAAACTAAATGAAAAGAGTGAAAAAAACATGGATATTAGTAAAATTTCAGCTCAATTAGAAAAAGTAAGAGATACAAGTCCGCTTGTTCATAATATTACGAATGTTGTGGTAACCAACTTTACAGCAAATGGACTGCTTGCACTAGGAGCTTCACCTGTTATGGCTTATGCGAAGGAAGAAGTGGCTGACATGGCACGAATCGCCGGAGCGCTTGTCTTAAATATGGGTACACTGACGGCTCAAGAAGTAGAAGCGATGAGAATAGCAGGAAAATCAGCAAATGAAAATGGCGTGCCGGTTATTTTCGATCCTGTAGGAGCCGGAGCGACACCGTTTCGTACAGAAGTAGCACGTCAGCTTGTAGAAGAATTAAATATTGCAGTTATTCGTGGTAACGCTGCTGAAGTTGCGAATGTCGTAGGCGAGTCATGGCTCATTAAAGGCGTTGATTCATTAGAAGGGCAAGGAGACGTCATTGAACTTGCTGAGAAAGCAGCGAACAAATTAGATACGGTGATTGTTATCACGGGTAAACAAGATGTAATCACAGATGGAAACAAAACGTATACAGTAGACAACGGTCACCCGTTATTTACGAAAGTGACGGGAACTGGGTGTCTGCTAACATCAATTATAGGAGCTTTCGCTGCTGTAGAAAAAGAATATGTCGAGGCAAGCGTTGCTGCTTTAAGTTTTTACGGAGTGGCGGGTGAAATCGCCGCAGCGAAAAAAGGTGAAGAAGGGCCGGGAAGCTTTCAAATTGAGCTGTTAAATCAGCTTCATCTTTTATCTGGGCAGGATATTGAATCATATGCAAGAGTACATCAACGTTAAAAGGAGCCGGAAAATGACAAATGAAGAAATCAAAAAGTTGCTGCAAGTTTATTTTATAATGGGCAGCAATAACTGTACAAAAGATCCGAGAGAAGTGTTGAAAGAAGCAATTGAAGGCGGGGTTACCGTGTTTCAATTCCGTGAAAAAGGCGAAGGTGCGCTAACAGGAGAAGCGAAATATCAGCTGGCGAAGGAACTTCAGCAAATTTGTCAGCAGCACAGCGTTCCTTTTGTTGTGAATGATGATCTTGACTTAGCGATACGCTTACAAGCAGATGGCATTCATATTGGACAAGAAGATGAAAAAGCTCATATTGTTCGAGAGAAAATAGGAAAAGGAATTGTAGGCGTCTCTGTTCATAATGTACAAGAGCTGCAGCAAGCGATAAAAGACGGGGCGGATTATGTAGGAATGGGACCTGTTTTTCCTACTTCTACAAAAAAAGACGCAAAAGCAGTGCAAGGTACAAAGTTAATTGAAGAAGTGCGAAACCAGAATATTGACTTTCCAATTGTAGGAATCGGCGGCATCACGCCTGAAAATGCCAAACAAGTAGTAGAGGCAGGTGCAGATGGCGTTTCTATTATTACCGCGATTAGCTTAGCAGCGTCTCCAAAAGAAAAAGCAGCTCAATTGAAAGAAGCGGTAGGAAAATAAAAAAAGCGCACACTGTGCGCT
>NZ_JBFULJ010000346.1:0-3859 GCF_056400385.1 Priestia sp. P5_B4 | reverse complement strand
ATGGTGATTAAAGATGCTGAAAAAAGATTCGCAGCGATCATTTTAGGTGTAGTTGGAGGAGATTTTTTATACGCAGTTGTCATTCGAGATATTGCATCTTATGAAGTAGGGTCTCTTCGGACACTCGACGTTTTAGCAACAGCAGTAGGAGCTATGTTTATTTGGGAGATGCTGGTTTATTTCTCTGCTTATTTAGATTTGTACGTGCTGAAGTCTCACAGGCAAAAGCAAAGTACTTACAAATAGAAGAAGAGATTTCGTAAAATTATATTGTTGTTACCGGTGATTTTTGATAAAATTGTTTGATTGAAAGAGTAATGCTTATTCAGCGGATAGGCAGTTAATCAGCCTAGTGTAAAATAGAGCTGATAAAAAGCCTGCTTTATCGCTTATGATCGATTAGTAGAGGTCATGCCACGCTGCATGGCCTCAATTTTTGAAAAAAGAATGATCTTATTTATTTGTACATGTAGATAAATACCTTTAGTCGATTAAAGACTGGTTGCCGATACATAAAAAAGATCAAGGAAAGGGAAGAATCGTATGCCAAAACCAATTATTGCGATTGTTGGTCGTCCCAACGTAGGAAAATCAACAATTTTCAACCGAATTGTAGGAGAGCGAGTATCTATTGTAGAAGATATTCCGGGTGTAACACGTGATCGTATCTATAGTTCAGGTGAGTGGCTGAATGTGGACTTTAACATTATTGATACCGGCGGTATTGATATTGGAGATGAGCCATTTTTAGAACAGATCAAACAGCAGGCAGAAATTGCAATTGATGAAGCGGACGTAATCATTTTTCTAGTGAATGGACGCGATGGAATTACTGCAGCTGATGAAGAAGTGGCGAAAATTTTATACAAATCCAAAAAGCCCGTTGTCCTAGCTGTTAATAAAGTAGATAATCCTGAAATGAGAGAATTAATCTATGATTTCTACGCACTAGGATATGGAGAACCGTTCCCAATCTCAGGAACGCATGGTTTAGGTTTAGGTGACCTGCTAGACGAGGCAGCTAAGCACTTTCCAAAAGAAAAAGACGAAGATTACGGAGAAGACGTCATTAAATTTTCATTGATTGGTCGTCCTAACGTAGGGAAATCTTCATTAGTTAATGCTCTTCTAGGTGAAGACCGTGTTATTGTCAGTGATCTTGCCGGCACGACACGCGATGCCATTGATACAAAGTTTACAAAAGAAGATCAAGAATATGTTGTTATTGATACAGCTGGAATGAGAAAGCGTGGAAAAGTGTACGAGAGTACTGAAAAATACAGCGTACTGCGCGCATTAAAGGCAATTGAACGCTCAGATGTTGTCTTAGTTGTATTAAATGCTGAAGAGGGTATTATTGAACAAGATAAGAAAATTGCTGGCTATGCACAAGAAGCTGGAAAAGCTGTTGTCATCGTTGTGAACAAATGGGATACAGTAGAAAAAGATGAAAAAACAATGAAAAAATTTGAAGAGAATATACGTGAGCATTTTCAGTTCTTAACATATGCTCCAATTGTATTCCTTTCAGCTAAAACGAAAAAACGTACGCATACGCTATTGCCGATGATTGATCTTGCAAGCGAAAGCCATGCGGTACGTGTAGAAACAAGCATCTTAAATGATGTGATTATGGATGCAGTAGCAATGAACCCTACGCCTACTCACAACGGCAACCGCTTGAAAATCTATTACACAACTCAAGTAGCAATCAAGCCGCCAACTTTTGTTGTGTTTGTAAATGATCCTGAGCTAATGCATTTTTCATATAAACGTTTCTTAGAAAATAAGCTTCGTGAAGCTTTTGGATTTGAAGGAACTCCAATTAAAATTATTGCAAGACCAAGAAAATAACAGAGGATGTGATCGGCGTGGAAAGAATAGCTGTACTAGGAGCAGGAAGCTGGGGAACTGCATTAGCTTTCGTATTGGCGGAAAATGGACACGATGTTCGCATTTGGGGACATAGACAACAAGTCATTGATCAAATCAACGAGACGCATAAGAATGAAAAATATTTGCCTGGTGTAGAGCTTCCTCATCAGATTAAAGGTTTTACGTCATTAGAAAAGGCAATAGAAGGTGTTGAAACCCTTATTTTAGCTGTTCCAACGAAGGCCATTCGTGAAGTGTTGCAGCAGCTAAAATCCCTTACCGATGAACTATTTACAATTGTTCACGTAAGTAAAGGGATTGAACCGGATTCTCTTTTACGTATATCTCAAATGATTCAACAAGAAATTGATACAAAAGACATCGTTGTCTTATCAGGTCCGAGTCATGCTGAAGAAGTAAGTAGAAGGCAGCCCACAACTGTGACGTCAGCTTCAACAAATATACAAGCAGCAGAAAAAGTGCAGGATTTATTTAATAATCAGCAGTACTTCCGTGTTTATACAAATCCTGATGTGATTGGTGTGGAAATTGGGGGAGCGTTAAAAAATATTATTGCTCTTGCTGCTGGTATTACGGATGGACTTGGATATGGTGACAATGCGAAGGCCGCTCTTATGACTCGTGGCTTGGCTGAAATCGCTCGTTTAGGTACTGTGCTTGGTGCCAATCCTTTGACGTTCTCAGGTTTAACGGGGATTGGAGACTTGATTGTAACGTGTACAAGCGTTCATTCTCGAAATTGGCGCGCTGGTAATCTTCTTGGAAAAGGCAAAAATTTAGACGAAGTATTAGAAAATATGGGAATGGTTGTAGAAGGTGTACGCACGACGAAAGCAGCTTACCAGCTATCTCAAAAATATGACGTAAAAATGCCGATTGCTGATGCTTTATATAATGTACTGTTTAATGATGTGAAGGCAAAGGATGCAGTAGACGCGCTTATGTCTCGTACTAAAACACATGAAATGGAAGATTTAGCGAATGTTTTAGGAGAAAAATTAAATTAAGTGCAAAGAAATATGAAAAAATAGGCAATTAGTGATACCCAAAATCATTTACTTGCATAAAATAACGTGTAAATAAAGATGAGTAGAACTGTTAGTATGGGAATATTTAGTTATGATCGAAGCGAAGAGCCCCCTTCGCTTCGATTTTTTTATGTGAATAAGCAGGAATTTGTCAATTTAATAGGAAAGTAATTACTATAGAGCATGAATCACTGGAAGGTAAATAAATAGTTAATTTAGAAAGTTCTATCAATATCCATCTTAACTATAAGTCCTTATGTTATAATAACGGTGAAAAAAGGAGTGGATGCAGTTTGTCGCCAGGTTTGTTAAAGATGTGGATTTCATTGGGCTCCATTGTATTTATGTTTATTTCGGTATTTTCTATTTACTTTAGTCGTTATAAAATTACGAACCGCATTGGTAAAATTGTACTCGCTTTCATTGCCTATTCGCTTATGATTGTAGCAGGTCTTATTATGGTAATTGTTGTATTCAGCGGGCCGACAGATGCTTAATGTACATATGGTAGGGTGAGGAAAATGAAAAAATTCATGCTAACGTCTATTGTTGGGTTAACCATTTTTGTATTATCCGGTTGTTTGTACCCGGCAGAAAGAATGTCTCAAAATCAAGTTCCTTATAAAGATCAAGTTGCTTCCGTGCAAACGGCGGTTGATCAATTTAAACAAGAAAGCGGAGGCTTATTGCCAATAAAAACGAAAGATATGGACACGCCGATTTATCAAAAATATCCGATTGACTTTACGAAAATTGTTCCTAGATACATGCAAGACGCACCTGGTAATTCGTATGAAAGCGGAGGGATATTTGCGTACGTACTTGTGGATGCAGAAACAAAGCCCACGGTTAAATTATTAGACTTACGAATGGCGGATACGATTCAAGATGTTAACGTACATTTGAATATATACCGTCAAAATCATAAAGGGTAC
>NZ_JBFULJ010000345.1:0-3865 GCF_056400385.1 Priestia sp. P5_B4 | reverse complement strand
TACATATAGCGATTAAAGACAGGGTTCCTTTTGTTAGCTGTTTTTGCATAGGTATTCTCCTTTTTCTTTTTTATTTCCACCTTTATACATATGTAAAACAAAAAAAGTGAGACATAACTACATACAGGAAACCTACGTTCATTCTACTCGTGAAAAAATCCGAACAGATTAAATTCTCTTTCAAGAATCAAACCCGTTCGGATTTTCTTTTAACTAAAACACTTTTGTCCTAGCCTCTTTTTTAAAGCTGCTGTTGCTTCAGTATATGATTTGCTTCTTCTAAGTAAGTCACATACGCCTGTACTTGTTTATCACCGTAATTATCTAATTCAAACAGCGCTTCTTGTATAAAATTAAAATTATCAATAATATGCTGTGTTTTCATGCCTCGGCTTGTGAGTAAATTGTTTAACCATAAGGCGTAGTCCGTAAAAATTTGCAGGTTGTCTAACTTATATGTTGTCTCAAGATACTTCATATGATAATGATTATCTTCATGGCATCTTTCTTTGCCGCGCTCTCCGAATTTTTCGAGCAAAGAAGGTTCTAACTCGTAGATTTTATCCGTTACTCTTTCGACGATCTTATTAACGGGAAGTGAACTCATCGTGCCACCACTTTGTACTGGGAAACTTTTGGGATGACGGCTGCCAGTTCTTGATCAGGGTATTTTTTCTCTAAATCATGAATACGCTTGAAATCTTCGCTTCGTACCCAGCTTAAATAATTCTCTTTCGTATCAAATGTAAGCTGAACGGTGAGCTCCCCTGCTCGCTTATCGTTTTGAAGAAGTAGAAAGTCTACAAATCCTGGAGCCTCGTCGACGGATTTTGAACGATTTTTATAAATTCCAATCACTTCTTCAGCTTTTTCATCCGGTACATTAAATGTTGAAAATACGGTGTACATCTTTGTTCCTCCCTTTATGATACAAAACCTGGGTTCTTTTCTCTTTATTGTACATCATATGGGAGATGAAATGGTGTTACGTTTAGATTTCACAGCGGTTACAGCAGATTTTTAAAACAAAAAGCCCTTTGAAACAGCGTTTCAAAGGGCTTTTTTACCGTTATTAGTTTTCGATTTTTGTTAATTGTTCTGTATGTGTTTTTACACGTGCTGGATCAATTGTAATACGGGCAACGCCTGAATCCATTGCCGCTTTTGCTACAGATTCTGCTACAGCTGGCGCTACGCGAGGATCAAATGGTCCAGGGATAACGTAATCTGCGTTTAGCTCTTCTTCTGTAATAAGGGCTGCAATTGCTTCAACAGCAGCTTTTTTCATTTCTTCATTGATATGAGTAGCGCGAACGTCTAACGCACCGCGGAAAATTCCAGGGAATGCAAGAACGTTATTTACTTGGTTAGGGAAGTCTGAACGACCTGTTCCAATAACAGCCGCTCCTGCTTCTTTTGCCGCGTCTGGCTTGATTTCTGGATTAGGATTTGCCATCGCAAAGATAATTGCATCTTCATTCATTGATTTAACCATCTCTTGAGATAATGCATCTGCTGCAGATACGCCGATAAATACATCTGCGCCTTTAATTACATCGCTTAGCGTACCGCTTTCTTTGTTTACATTTGTATAAGAAGCCACTTCCGCTTTTACTTTGTTCATACCTTGAGGGCGTCCTTCATAAATAGCACCTCTTGTATCACACATAATCATGTCACGTACGCCGTAAGAATAAAGAAGTTTTGTAATAGCAATGCCGGCAGCTCCTGCTCCGTTTAAGACGATTTTTAAGTCTTCCATTGATTTGTTTACAATTTTTAATGCATTTACAAGTCCTGCTACCGTTACGATTGCTGTACCATGCTGATCATCATGGAATACAGGAATATCTACTTCTTTTTTCAAGCGCTCTTCAATTTCAAAGCACTGTGGAGCTGCGATATCTTCTAAGTTAATGCCTCCGAATGTGWGAGCCATTAATTTTACAGTTTCAACAATTTTATCTGTATCTGTTGTATCAAGTGCAATTGGGAATGCGTCTACGCCTGCAAAGCTTTTAAATAAAATCGCCTTTCCTTCCATAACAGGAAGTGAAGCTGCAGGTCCGATGTTTCCAAGGCCGAGAACAGCCGTACCATTTGTCACAACGCCGACCATGTTTCCTTTCATTGTGTAATCATACACCGTTTCTGGATGTTCATGAATTTCTTTACAAGGTTCTGCTACTCCTGGAGAGTAAGCTAAGCTTAAATCTTGAGCGTTTTGAACTTCAACTTTTGATTTAACTTCTAACTTACCTTGTTTTTCTTGATGCATATGTAGTGCTTGATCACGTAGTGACATAATTGTATTCTCTCCTTTTTTTCTATACATTTAAATTTTTTGATGAATTTATTTAACACTTGCTTTTTATCTCCATAATTGTAAGACAACCTGACCGAATAAATTCACTGACAAGTGCCATTATGAAACAAGGAATATAAAAAGTAAACTATCTTGCTTAAACCACTTCTGCGCTTTGTTATTATAAAGTCTAGACGCAGCGGCAACTCATGTTTGTCTCACTTTAAGTTGTCTGATATACAGACAACTTAGAAAGCATACAACCGCTCACTATAGCGCTTTCAAATACGTTTCAGCAAAATCGACGGCTTTAGGCATTGAAAAGAAGTATGCACGTGCTGAACCGATTTTTTCAGCTTTTATTCCTTTTGCTTCAATAAACGCTTCACCTATCTTTTCAAACAGCTCTTCTCTAAACTCTAATTCTTTATACGTCTTCCATACGTGCTTTCCTCCATCCATAACTGGAGATCCTTTTTGAATCACGTTTCGATATGGAATACGATATTCTGCTAGATGAAAAGAAGTATTGTTCCCAAACCCGACACCTAATAATAAAACAAAGGCATGTTTTTTGTAAAGCCTTTCAAGAGGAGAATTTTCGCCTAAACTGAATTCAAGGGGATGATCTCTTAAGATGTCTTCGCTGCCCTTTCCCCAAGCGGCGAATGAATACATTGGATGGCTGCTTCTTCTTACGCCAGGGTATGTTCGAAAAGTTTCCACGATTTGTCCCATACCGCTTGTTGGTGTATGAGCTGGATCATATGCGGGCATCGTTTCCCGAATAGTTTCCCACCACTCTTTTGGCACAGCCGGATTGCCCCATTCTGATGGATCCGAAAGATCGACCGACTGTGACGGCATCACGATCGTTCCTTCCTCTGTCACTGTCTCCATTAAAGCTTGAACAACGGCTACTGAACCTCCGTTTACCCACCCTAATGAAGATAGCGAAGAATGAGCCATGATAGTCATCCCTTTTGTTATGCCTAACCTGCGTAAATCTTCTTTTAATGTATCTTTCGTTCTAGGATGATCTGTTGCTTGGACAATGTGCTTCATCGTAAGCTCCTTACTTATGGTGCTGCTAGAATGTGTTGCCGAACTCTAGCAATATATGTAAAACTTATGTTTCCATAATAGTAAGAATAACATCAATTGTCAAATTATTTAAAGTAAYAGAAAAACTTAGTTTTATTCATATCAGTTATCATACAACTGACTTGTTGGTAAGGTTTATTTCTTTCAATTATCTTACTATAATAACCGCTACTGAAGCTTTTCAATAAATTAAAAAGAAGAATATTCCTATAAATAAAAGAAATACTAATGAAGCTATACTATTTACCTATCACTATTTTCAGGAGGAATGTGTACAATGAGCACATCAAAACTTCCGCCGCTCACGTCCTCAGAGCTTGCTAACTTATGGATGACTTATCAGGAAAAAACGATGATTTCGAGGTTTTTAGAATATTGTCTTGAAGGTAAAGAAGATCATAAAGAGCTTTTTGAGCTGTATTATAGTCCGTAATATTTAATGAGTAGCTATAATAC
>NZ_JBFULJ010000344.1:0-3871 GCF_056400385.1 Priestia sp. P5_B4 | reverse complement strand
GAGCTAAACGTGAACAGAAGCACGGTAGTAGCTGCTTATGAAGAACTGCAGGCACTTGGAATCGTAGAACGTAAAAAAGGAAGCGGCACGCGAGTTAGTTCGAGCATCTGGGGAATTTCCCGTAAACGTATTCCAAACTGGGGAAGATATGTAGAAGACGGTTCATTTTTGCCTAATTTACCGCTCGTACAGCGAATAAGAAGCGAAGCTTTGCGAACAGACTTTGTAAACTTAGCGAGCGGAGAATTAGCGCCTAGCTTATTTCCAAGTGAAGATTTTCAGCGAATATTAGCGGGCATGCCGTTTAATGAGCATTTAGGCTATGATCATCCTCACGGCAATGAACGTCTGCGTGACGCTATTGCTGCTCATGTTCATGAGTACCGGAAAATCTCCACCGATGCTAATTCCATTTTAATCACATCAGGTGCACAGCAAGCACTTCATTTGATTGTTCAGTGTTTGTTAAAACCAGGAGATGCAGTAGCGATTGAAGATCCGTCCTATAGCTATTCACTGCCGCTTTTTCAATCAGCAGGTTTACGAACGTTTTTGCTGCCTGTAGATAAAAATGGAGCCAACCCGGACGACTTAGTAGAATTACATAAAAAGCATCGCATTCGTATGGTTTTTTTAAATCCGTATTATCAAAACCCGACCGGTATTGTGTTATCAGAAGCGCGTCGAAAGCGGTTTTTAGAGCTTTCTTCAGAATACGGCATTCCGCTTATTGAAGATGATCCTTATTCACTCACGGCATTTGACGGAAATGTACATCAAACGCTGAAATCGATGGACGAGAACGAAAATGTCCTCTATATCAGCTCGCTTTCTAAAATTGTGGCATCGGGCCTTCGAATTGGCTGGATAGTGGGGCCAGAGCAAGTGATTCAGCGCCTGGCAGACGCTAAGCAGCAAATTGACTTTGGCCACAGCATCTTTCCGCAGTGGATTGCTTATCAATTCTTAGATTCTCCTACGTTTTCTTCGCATATTGAAAAGCYTAGACAAGAGCTCAAAAAGCAAGAGTATGCCCTGTCGTCGAGTCTGAACGAATTGCTCGGATCAAAAGTATCTTTCGATTCGCCTCAAGGCGGGATTCACTTATGGTGCAAAGTGAATCAGCCGGTCGATGACTATCGTCTATTGGAAGAATCGCTTAAAAGAGGAGTGGCTTTTGTACCAGGAAGCGTGCTGAGTTCTCAAAGCGGAGCTATTCGCTTTACGTTTGGCAGAGGGGAAGAAGAGGTCATTCGAGAAGGAATCAAACGATTTGCGAGCGCCCTAGAGAGTCTGGAATAGCTATAATCATAGGTAAACGTGCCGGATGAAAGTTTTATTTTATTATTTCGTATAGATTGTTATGATCTTGTGCTATACTAAGAGTACCATTAACTTTACTTCTGTATTTGTACCGACTGGCCCTGTTGAAAAACGGGGCTTTTTTTATGTTTGTACACAAAAAAACAGATCCTTTAAAGGRTCTGTTTCTGATATGTTGTGTTTCTTATGCTTTTTGAACGTTAGCAGCTTGAGGTCCGCGTTGACCTTGTTCTACGTCRAATGTTACAGCTTGACCTTCGTCTAAAGATTTGAAGCCTTCGCTTTGGATTGCTGAGAAGTGTACGAATACATCGTCTCCACCTTCGCGCTCGATGAATCCAAAACCTTTTTCTGCGTTAAACCATTTTACTTTACCTTGTTCCATAATTGTTGCCTCCTCGTGCGGACTCGCACATTGTGGTACTATTCTTGCTCAAATCTAAAGACGAAAAGTGACAATACTCATACATCCCCACCGAACAAAAATAATTCTCTTACATCTTAGCAGAAATTTCCTATGTTTGCAAGCGCTTTATTTAAAAACCATTCGTATTTTTTAGACAAGTTTTTTATAAATCATGTCTAAAAAATGTCACATTTTGAACATTATAGAAAGGCTATTCTTTGTATTCGCTTTTACTGTAGTTATATAATAATGAAAATATGCTTTTTCTAAAGATAGACGACAAGCATAAGAAACGTACATACTGAGTGCTGAAATGGAGTGGTAAAGATGAAGGTGGRTTTAATTGGTTTAGGAAATATGGGATTACCGATGGCGGAAAATATGATAAAGGCGGGTCATGAACTTGTTATTTATAACCGCACTGCTTCGAAGGCGGAAAGTCTTGTGAAAAAAGGAGCAAAGGTTGTGGAGACACCTGCCCAAGCAGCACAAGAAGCGAATCTTGTCTTTACGATTCTTTCAAATGATGAGGCTTTAGAAGAAGTAACGCTTTCAGAAGCCGGTGTACTTGCAGGCCTYCAAGAAGGTGGTATTCACGTCTCTGTGAGTACTATTAGCGTAGATTTGTCGGAAAAATTAACAAGCGCACATGCTGCATCAGGACAGCATTTTGTTGCAGCGACTGTTTTAGGTCGACCCGACGCAGCAGCAGCCGCGGCTCTCAAAGTAATAGTTGCAGGTAATAAAGAAGCAAGAGAGCACGTTTGGCCGCTGTTTGAAGCGATTGGTCAAACTATTTTCACTGTAGGAGACGAGCCTTACTTATCAAATGTAGCTAAGCTTGGCAATAATTTYTTATTAGTATCGATGTTAGAAGCTGTTTCTGAAGCAGTAGTCATGGTAGAACAGTATGGCATGCAAGCGGAGGAGTTTCTTGAAGTGGTTAATAGCTTATTTGCATCTCCTGTGTATAAAAATTACGGCAATTTAATTGCTAAAAGAGACTTTGATCCGGCCGGGTTCAAGCTGGAGCTTGGACTAAAGGATGTAAACCTGGCTATTGATGCAGCCAAAAAAGTGTCCGCTCCGCTTCCGTTAGGAGAGCTTGTGAAAGGTCATTATGAACAAGGAATCGAAAATGGCTGGGGTCATTTAGACTGGTCCGCTTTACTAAAAACAGTTGAAGCTCTAAAAAAAGATAACTAAAAAGACGAAAAGGAGTGCAGCCAGTGAAAGCGAAAGGAAAGTGGGTATGGATTGTATCCTTGATTTCGATTATTTCGTGTCTGCTGTTTGCAGCGGGGCTTGGAATGTCTATTTATGATTATGTTAGCGCCTCAAAAGCTACTGTAAAAGAAATGCCAAAGCCAAAGCAAGAAACAAGCAGCAGTAACAAAAGTACAAAGAATTATACGATTGTCGCTTTAGGTGATTCACTGACAAGAGGAACAGGAGATGCAGCGGGAAAAGGGTACGTTGGGTATTTAAAAGATAATCTTGAAGAAAAAACGAAGAAGAAAATTCTCTTAAGTAACTTTGGAATAAAAGGTCAAACGTCTTCGCAGCTGGCAAGTCAAGTAAAGCAGCAGGAAATTCAGCGGCAGGTTAAGTCGGCAGATACCGTGCTGATCACCATTGGAGGAAATGACTTATTTCAAGGCGGACAAACGCTGCAGAACTTAAATAAAAACAATATTCAAAAGCTAGAAAATGACTATTTAAAAAACGTAGACAGCATCTTAAAAAGCATCCGATCGGCAAATAAAGACGCGACGATTTTTTTAATTGGTTTATATAATCCGTTTAGTAACCTGCAAGATGCAAAAACGACAACGGCTATTGTACGAGAATGGAATTACAAAAGCAGTGAATTAAGTGCTAATTATAAGCAAACTGTTTTTGTTCCGACCTTTGATTTGTTTCAGCTAAAGGTAGATGACTACTTATATACTGATAAGTTTCATCCTAATGCAAAAGGCTACAAGCTGATCGCAGAACGTGTAGCATCGCTTATTACGTGGTAAGGGAGGGAATGATATGAGTGAAGTAACGCTTTCAGTAAAAGGACTGAAAAAAGTAATAGGAAAACGAGAGATTATCAAAAATATTGATTTTGAACTAAAAAGAGGCGAAGTGTTCGGC
>NZ_JBFULJ010000343.1:0-3886 GCF_056400385.1 Priestia sp. P5_B4 | reverse complement strand
TTCATTAGCAAGTGATGATGTGCGGGTAAGTCCATTTACTTTAATATTCGAACGAGCAGGTCTGGCGTTTGCAGCATCAGCTATCAATGCCGTTATTTTAACAGCCGTTTTATCTGCTGGTAACTCAGGTATGTATGCTTCTACGCGTATGCTGTGGAACTTAGCGAAAGATGGAAAAGCACCAAGGTTCTTAGCAAAAGTGAATAAACGAGGCGTTCCAGTGAATGCTTTAATCGCAACGGCACTTGTCGGTACACTTGCATTTGGTGCTTCATTTTTTGGAGACGGTGCGGTATACACGTGGTTACTTAACGCTTCTGGTATGTCTGGCTTTATTGCTTGGTTAGGAATTGCCATCAGCCACTATCGTTTTAGAAGAGCATTTGTTGCCCAAGGTCATGATTTGAGTGAACTTCCATATCATGCAAAACTTTTCCCGTTTGGTCCTATCTTTGCCTTTATTTTATGTGCTGTTGTCATTTTAGGTCAAAACTATTCGGCGTTTATGGGTGATTCGATTGACTGGTACGGTGTACTTGTTTCTTATATCGGACTTCCTTTATTCTTAATTGTTTGGTTAGGATACAAATGGACGAAAAAGTCAAAACTTATTCCGTTAAAAGAATGCCAAGTAACAGTGAAAAAATACGAATAAAAAAAGCTCTCTATTCAAAAGAATAGAGAGCTTTTTTTATGTGATCTGATCAGCAAAATGAAGAGATATATAGGCGGGCTGATTTTTCATAACAAGCATATAACCTTTGAGGGGACGATTACAGTAATCAGCAGCTTCTATATAATAAATACGCTGAATTAACCTGCTTAAATGGGTTGCAAAAGATGGAAGTTGATGAGTAGGAATGCTTTGGATGTAGTCTATGATTTCTTGTTTAGTTTGAAGGCCCGAATGGGTACATTCTAACAGATGAAAAAGCGGATCTGCTGCTATAGTAGATAGTTCAGAATTGTGTTTGATTCTATTCAGCTGGATATGCAGTTCTTTTTTGGACCATCTTTTTGGAATAGCTCTTAGATGCTGATATTGAAAATGTGTATTCATGATAGCTAACACCTTTCGTATTAAAATAATAAAACGACTTATTATTTTAATAACCTTTACACATGAAACTAAAACGTCACAATGTGTAAAGGTGTCATACATCTTATAAAATAAGCTGATAAAAAAGCACATCTTGCCACTGATCAAATTTCCAGCCTACTTCTTTAAATTCTCCGCAAAATGTAAAATTAAATTGCTCATGCATTTTGACACTGATATCATTCCCTTTTGTAATCCCTGAAATGACAACGTGATGGTTGAGTTCTTTAGCTAATTCCAAAATCCGCTTCATAAGCTGTTTTCCAATGCCATGCCCCTGCTGGTTTTTATCAATATAAATTGATAGCTCTACCGTTTGAATGTACGCCTCTTTATCTCGATAAGAAGAAAGCGAAGCATAACCCGCTACTACCCCATCTTTTTCTGCGACAATAAGCGGAAAAAGTTCATTGCTAATATGATTATCAAACCAGCTCCTTCTTTGCTCTACTGTTACAGGCGTTAAATCAAAAGTAGCAGCACTTGTTTGAACAGACTGGTTATAAATTTCAACAAGCATAGGTAAATCTTCTTCTTTAGCATAACGAATGATCATATGTACAAACTCCTTATAGTATAGAATTATCTTTATTTTACTTCTTTTAATAAACATAATCTACATAAAAAACCGATGTGCGCATGCACATCAGTTGTGATTTTGAGCATATTGAAAGGTTTGAAGAACTTGAAGTGTCTCTTTTGTAGAAACGACCGTCGCAAACTCCTCATGCAAAGAAGACAGTGCGAATGTATGTACATCTTCTGCAGGAAGGCTTGTTTTTCCATCGTAGGACATACCATCAAAGCAAGCTGTTGCATCGTTTACAACGTACGTTCTGTACCCTAAATTTCCAGCCATGCGGGCAGTCGTAGAGACGCAGTGATTAGTAGTTAGTCCTATTAAGATAAGCGTATCATAACCATTTGCTTTTAAATAACTGTCTAGCTCTGTTCCAATGAAGCAGCTGTTCACGTGCTTGCGAATTAAGTATTCATCTTCTTGTGGACCAAACCCTTCTTTGAACTGAAACCCCTTCGAACTTGGGTGTAAAGGAGAATCTGGATTTTCTGATGCATGCTGTACGTGAATGACAGGATAATTTTGGCGCCTCCATGCTTGCAGTAGCGTCAGCATATGTTTTTCTGCATCTAGATTGTTTCTTTCCCCCCACTGTGGTGAATAAAATCCTTCTTGTACATCAATAAGCAGCAGCACTGGCCGGGAACGTAGCATAAGCATCATCTTCTTTCATCTTTATTTTAAAATGGAAATAACGTATGTGCACCCATCAGGACCGGCTTTTGACGAATGAACCGTTTGTTTCGGTAAATGTATCCGATCTCCTGCCTGACATAGAACCGTATCATGTTCAACTGTAAAGTAAATAGATCCTTCAAGTATATGAAGAATTTCATCAGTTGGATGGGTATGAGATGGGTGCGTTTGAAAAGCAATATCGTGCTGTACTTCAACGTATCCAGTATACGCCGGAAGCAGTTCTTTAATTACTTCTTCAAACTTTCCGCCAACTCCTTTTTTAATAGAGGCTTTTTTTACGTCCATGCTGCTCACTCCTTTTTAATTTAAACGGACACTGTCCGGTAATATAGTTGTTATCATCGTGTAAAAAATATTGCTTCCACTCTCGGTTTTCCTGCTGTCCATACCATCCTAACTCAGGGTGAGCTGATACGTCATCATATGTTTTTAACCGATCGCGGACCACCTTTTGTACGTGCCGCCCTATTTTTGAATCTCCTGTCATACCTTCAAACACCCACCGAGGTTGAAATGTAATCATAAATCCCCTGCTCTTACGGCTTTTACGTAAAGAATGAGCAGGCGTATTACAGACGACAAAAATAGGTTCTCCGTGAAAGCAAAATTCCCATAATGGATCTTTTGGATCTTTTGGAATGTCTTGCGGCCATGTCTTTTGATCAATTTGATGAAGAAACGTCAGCGTATCCCAAAACATCGTTTCGTACTCTTCCATTGAACGTTCTTTATGTTCAGGCTTAAAGAATAACACAAAGGATGTATAGCGACCTATAGTTTTAAAAGTATCTATGTATTCTCTAAGTGCCGACCCTGCATTCCTAATATCTTGGTAGTTATAAGGAGTAGTCACAAATGAAAACCGCAGTAAATCTTTTTTAAAGCCTTCTACCCCTAATATACAAGGAAATGGATTTTCTTCTGATAATATATCGCTTTGGAAATATTGAAAAGCATCTTTTCCCCAAAACGGGACATGCGTTGACTCTAAAATCTCATTGGCTCGAAAAAGCATTTTTGATGCCATTAAAACCCTCCTTATGGAACTCAACGTTACATGTGTATTAAAGAAAAGAAAGTTTATGAGCATTTTTAACTAAATGCCGCTTCTAAATTATAAAACTCTAATCTATATATATATAAGCTACTATTGGACAAGTTAGAAAGGAGGCTGTGTTTGTGGAGTGGTTTTTGATTGCTATAAAACAAATAATTCTAGGTATTAGTCTCGCAGCACCGGTAGGTCCAATTAATATAGAGATGATTAAAAAAGGGCTGACGAAAGGTTTTTGGGCTTCTTGGCTAGTTGGTTTAGGGGGCATGACGGCCGACATTTTATTTATGCTCCTCATTTTAATAGGGTTAACGCCTTTTGTGCAGATGCAGGCTGTTACTGTTACCCTGTATGCAACTGGTTTTGTCATGCTCACATTTGTTGGCTTTCAAAGTATGAAACAAGCTGTTTCTCGTTCCTTTTCAATAGATGTAAATAAACCCTCTATTAACAG
>NZ_JBFULJ010000342.1:0-3904 GCF_056400385.1 Priestia sp. P5_B4 | reverse complement strand
GCACGAGACCTTGATCGAATTCAAAGAATGCTTGATCACGCTTCTCTTACTATTACCGCTTGGAACGGCAGCGAACTCATTGGCATAGCCAGAGCGTTAACAGATTTTAGCTACTGCTGCTATTTATCGGATTTAGCTGTTGTAAAAGACTATCAAAAGCAAGGAATCGGTACACAGCTCATCAAACACGTTCAATCAGAAATCGGCGAAGAAACCGCGCTGATTTTACTTTCCGCTCCTTCTGCTATGAACTACTATCCAAAAGCCGGCTTTCATCACATTGATAATGGATTTAAAATTGATAGAATTCGGTAGACGCGAAGAAAGGAGCTTCTCCTTTCTTTTTATCCAAACGCCTGAGCTGCTATAGCAAAAAGATTGCCCTGTCTAGCAGGGAGAGGATTGACACCATACGCCATAACAGGAGGCTCATTTTGAAGCTGAAATCCGTGATTTTCCACAAGTTTCTTTAACGTTTCCTCATGAGAAGACAGGTCAATTCTCAGCTTTTCTTTGTAATTCTTCGCTAGTTCATCAATGACTAGCATCGCTGCTTCAGCGTTTGGAGCAACTACGGGACCAATCACGATATTGCTCGGCGTACGAACCGCTAAACCATAGCCCGTCATTTTATTTTGTTCGTTTTGTAAGACAACTGCTTTTTCAGCTTGCTGAATTCTACTTTTTAAAAATAGCTTTCTATTATCTCCAAATGCTGCTTCATCAAGCTTTACAATCCCTTTGAAGTCACTTCTCTTTAAGGGTCGTGTATACAATCCTGAAACTTTAAATGCTCTTGGTGTGTATTCACTGCTTATGTATTTACTTACATAGTCCACGGTTTTAAACCCTGCTGTTTGATATAAGTGCTCACCTTCTTTTGTCGCAATTAAGTAGGCATTCATCTCAGGGGAAAGAACTTGCAGACAATGCTTCATGAGCTGCCCGGCTAACCCTTGTTTTCGGTAATCTTTTCTCACAATCACCATTCCTATAAAAGCTGACTGATTTTTGTACGAAATTACGGCCACACTTGATACGATGTCTCCGTTATCATTTCTATGACCAAATACGTCTCCAGATGAAAAAATCGTATGTAAATCTGCTTCACTATAATCCCATTTTTCCAGCTGCGATAACAGCAGCAAACCTTTTATGTCTTTTTCACTAAATGTTTCAATCATTTCTGCATATGTCCTCCCAACTTTTCAATGCACTGTGTGGCGTTAAAAAGCATAAAACTAACATACTCATCCATTTTCAATTACCGTTTAATCATTAACGAATTCTCTAACTAAATAGTACAGAATAAATAGAATATTTTCTACATTATTTATCCGTACCAATAATCCCTTAAAATAAACTAATCATTCACACATAAACTAATGAAAAAAGACCTCTTTCCAAGAAAGAGGTCTTTTCTGTTATTTCACTAGCTTTTGCTCAGCTGCAGCTGAACTTTGACTTCGTTTATGAAATCCTTTTGCGTAGTACGCGATAATAAGACCGATAAACCATAATGGTCCGATGACAACTGCAATTCTTGTATCTGGATTATATGCCATGAGAACCACTACCAGCGCTAGGAACGCAAGTGACACATAAGATGTTAACGGAAATAAAGGCATTTTATATTTCAGCTTTGCCTCTTCACCTGTTTTTAACGTTTTGCGATATTTAATTTGAGAAAGCAAAATAATTCCCCATGTCCAAATCGCACCGAATGTTGCAATACTTGTTACCCACGTAAATACTTTGGCAGGCACAATGTAGTTTAACGCTACTCCGACTAATAGCGCACCTGCTGATGCCAAAACAGCTTTTCCCGGTACGCCGCCCTTTGTAAGCTGACCGTATCCTTTTGGTGCTTCTCCGTGTTCTGCTAAGTTAAACAGCATACGGCCTGTACTAAAAATACCGCTGTTGCAAGAAGAAAGAGCTGCTGTTAGTACAACAAAGTTAATGATACCAGCCGCCGCTGGAATGCCGATTTTTTCAAATGTTAATACAAACGGGCTTCCCTGTGAACCAATCTCTTGCCACGGATAAATCGACATAATGACAAATAACGCACCGACGTAGAAAATCAGAATACGCCAAAAGACAGAATCAATCGCTCTTGCTAGAGATTTTTCGGGATTTTTCACTTCTCCCGCGGTAACGCCGATCATTTCAATTCCTAAATACGCAAACATGACCATTTGTAGCGACAGCAAAATACCTTTGAATCCGTTCGGGAACAGTCCGCCGTTGTCCCACAAGTTTTTGATACCAGTCGCAACGCCGCCGTTGCCGATTCCGAACACAATCATTAATAATCCAACGGCAATCATTAATACAATCGCTAAAATTTTAATAAGTGCAAACCAAAATTCCAGTTCACCATATGCCTTAACAGCTAAGAAGTTAACCGTTGTCATGATGACAAGCGCCGATAACGCCCAAATCCAGTTTGGTACATCCGGATACCAATACCCCATATAAATACCAACGGCTGTAATTTCAGCCATACATGTTACAACCCATAAAAACCAG
This sequence comes from Priestia sp. P5_B4, assembly GCF_056400385.1. NCBI lineage: Bacteria > Bacillati > Bacillota > Bacilli > Caryophanales > Bacillaceae > Priestia > Priestia sp. P5_B4. The sequence goes on along the minus strand of NZ_JBFULJ010000342.1, from coordinate 1,369 downwards.
TAGTTCCAACCTGTTAAATAACCAGCAAGCGGCCCTAAGTAGTCGCGTGCGTACTTGCTGAATGAACCTGCAACAGGTTTTTGAATCGCCATTTCTCCAAGTGCTCTCATAATAAAAAACATAATCATTCCGCTAAATCCGTACGCCAATAATATTCCTGGCCCTGCTAATTTAATAGCAGATGCAGATCCAAGAAACAGTCCTACCCCTATGGCTGCTCCTAAGGACATCAGCGTCACATGTCTTTCTTCTAACCCGCGTTTCAATTCTTTCCCCTGAGTTTTCCCCTGCATAAACGTCTCCCCTTTTTCCAATCTGTCAAAACGAGATGAATACAGCCTTTTTTGTTAGCGCTTTCATATAAATTTGTGCTAAAAGACAGCTAGGCTGTATATTTGTATTCTATCACCTTTCCCTCACTTTTCTTTTGTCGAAAAACAAAAAAATTATCTTATCATTTTGTTTAAACGCACAATTAGACATAGGCACTACTTTTTTACTATGTATTTATTATTGCACTTAAGTAATAGTATTTTTTAAAAATAGAAAAACGCCGACTCAACTCCGTCAGCGCATCGTTCATTTTATGCTTTTTTATAAAAACTAGCATTTATCTCGCGGGTTCAAAAGTTTTACAGCCAGGTTCTTCCGTTTCAGAAACATGGTGACTACTTTCAGGACTCACAACGTAAATGGACTCTGCACTGCATTTATTTCTGGATTTCCAATACATGCACTCATTCACTTCACACAATACACCTTGAGCCACTGTTATCCCTCCTTTGCTTGTCTTATCTATTTACTACCCGAAATATAACGATTCTAACATTTTTACGCAAAAAAACCGCTTGTTTCTCAAGCGGATCTTTTTATTGCGTGTGTTCAACATACTGTTTTTTAGCTAAATATAACTCACGGCTCAGCGTGATCCGCCGTTCTCTCAAGTGCCTTAAGTTAGCATGAAATTGTTCGTTAGTTGGCTCTTCTTGAATTAAGCGATACGTAAAAGAAATATCTTCATTTAACTGTTTAAAATCTTCCCATATCTCTTGAACTAGAGCGGATTGTTTTTCTTCAAATGAACGATTTTGATGCGTTTTTAGCGCGGCTAAAATTTCCTGCTGCCACGTTTCGTCTTTTATTTCTTTTGCTAATAAGTATAGATCTAAATAATCATTAATGCATAAATTCGTTTGTGTATTATTCAATGTCATCACCTTTTCTATACGAAATGTTTCTTCCTAAGAAGAGGATTTCATCATAGAAAAAGATTCCTCTTCTTATCTGTCAGAGCTAGGCTATGCTGAAATTAGCACCATTCAATAATTGTGGTTGCTGAGGTTTCAAAGGGCCAGTCCCTCCACCTCTC
>NZ_JBFULJ010000341.1:0-3905 GCF_056400385.1 Priestia sp. P5_B4 | reverse complement strand
GGATAAGATATAGTCCAGTTTATAAAGAAACTGAATGGAGAGTAAGTGTCAGAAACGGTAATTTTAATAGTATCAGTTAGAAAGGAACGAACACCATGTTAGAGTTAATGCCTTTGCTTGATAAAAGAAAAACAGATCCCTTGTACATGCAGCTTTATATCTACATAAAAAAACAAATTCAAAAAGGTACCATTCCGCCTCATGAAAAACTGCCTTCCAAACGAAAGCTAGCTCTTCATTTAAGCATTAGCCAAAATACGGTTGAAGCAGCTTATGTACAGTTAGAAGCTGAAGGCTATATCGAGATACTAGCCAGGAAAGGAGCATTTGTAAAAGAGATAAAAAATGAAGTCGTGCTTCAAAAACAGCCTCCCGCCTATGTCTCTTTCCCGCAAGAAGAACGGAAATCGACTGCTATTGATTTTAGCCACGGAAAGATAGATGTGGAGAAATTTCCGTATAATACGTGGAAAAAACTAACGGTGCAAGCTATTTATCATGGTGAAAGCCAGCTTTTTTACAGCGGACATCCACAGGGAGAACTGCTTCTTCGCCAAGAAATTGCAGCATACCTTTACCACTCAAGAGGAGTGCGCTGCACAGCGGAGCAAATTGTGATAGGTGCAGGTACGCAGTATCTTATGTGGCTGCTTTCTGTCACGTTGGGGAAAGAAAAAATAATTGGGTTTGAAAATCCGGGTTTTCACCGGACGAGGCACGTTTTTCAAAAGCAAGGTATGTCGGTGATCCCTGTTTCTCTTGATGATTCTGGCTTGAAAGTGAAGGAACTGAAAGAAAGCGGAGCGGATGCCGTATACATTACGCCGTCTCATCAATTTCCCATTGGTATGGTCATGCCGATAGCAAGAAGACTTGAACTACTAGAGTGGGCGGCAGAAACGAATGGCTATATTATAGAAGATGACTATGACGGGGAATTTCGCTATAAAGGAAAACCCATTMCCGCACTTCAAGGATTAGATCAAGACGACCGCGTTATTTATACGGGAACGTTTTCAAAGTCTTTGATGCCTTCTCTTCGAATAAGCTATGCCGTGCTGCCACACCGGCTTCGTCCAAGCTATGTAAAGCACTGTGAACTTTTTAAACAGCCTGTTTCAAGACTTCATCAGCATACGCTTTTTCTGTTTATGAAAGAAGGGCACTGGGAACGTCACTTGAATAAAATGAGAACAGCATACCGCAAGAAACAAGCCCTGCTGCTAGATTGCTTGACTACTACTATGGGAGAACGTGTAGATGTTATTGGAGAACATTCTGGGTTGCATATTCTTCTTAAGGTAAAAAACGGAATGAATGAACAGAAACTAATTGAAGCAGCTGCCAAGCAAGGGGTATCAATTTATCCAACGTCTATTTATTATCATAGTGCCGGTGGCAACAACACGCCTTATGTATTGCTTGGATTTGCCGGACTATCTGACGAAGAGATAAAAACGGGCATAGATTCGCTGTTTAAAGCTTGGTTCGTCCAATAAGAAGTGAAATTAAAAAGTTCTTTAAACAAAAAGACTTTAAACGGTCTATTTTAGCGAGAGAAATAGATAAGAACCAGCGCGTTTGATTATACAGACTGCGCTGGCTTTTTTGTTTGGAAATCAAGGAACAGGCAGGAGTTGATAAGTTAGTGAACTTGAAAGTAAAGGAAAGTTTGATAGGAAGAAGATGCTTCTTGTAAGGAAGATACAAATGTATGGAAAAGCGGCGTTACATTCATGCGGTTGTTTCTCGACCAGTCGTGGTTTGCGAAAAATGATTTTCTTAGTTCGGCCGTCAGTTCAAGCTGTACTCCAGCTTTTAGCAGATTATCATTCACAATATTTTGTTCGCTTGTTCCAGCAATGTCAGAAGGGGCGTCACGGACTGTAAAGCCGTGTTTGCGCAGCGATTGCTTTACCAGCTCTTTATAAAGCTGATTTTTTCCGCCTACATATACGATAGGCTGACTACCGCTATAGCCGTGAATCGTCATGACGGACATACTTTGCTGAGCCATTTCTCTAGCAATCGGTTCGTCAAAGTTTTCTGAGGTTATGTGCAGAACTCCGTTGTTAGTGGACTTGATGCCTTCGAATAAATAATAAGAAGCGGAAAAGCGATCGGCGAGTTCTTTGGCGACTTCTGATGTGCCCGGTTCAATTCCTCCGCCGTGAATGGCCATAATGGATAGGTAGCTAAAGCGCTGTTCGTAGCGAATATCATAGTCTTGATGGAGAATCTCCTGCTGCTGCAGTTCTGCATAGGAAGAGTAAGAGTCACCGCTTGCATAAGAGGGAGGGAGAATCAAAAAGTAGCACATCAAAAGTAACAAAATGCTTGTACTCCATTTTAATAAACGGTTCATTAATAATCACCTCTATTTATCCTATGATAAATAGAGGTGATTATTAGTGTTTTCGCTTTTTGATAAAATGCCAGTTTACTTGAAACTCAATAGGCCCGCGTTCTAATCTTCACCACTCATCAAATCTGCTGTAATAATCGATAACTTTATCCACTTTGATTAGCCTCCACTTCAAAAAAAAGTTATAGTAAATTATAACGAAAATAGAAATAGTTAATAGGTGCGTTTATGAAAAAATGAAGATTAAGAGAAAGGAGGGGGGGGAAATGACCGCAGCTTTTATTAGTCGTCTCGCCCTATCAGGTCTGTTAGGAGCTTTGGTTGGATTAGAAAGAGAATTTAGAGCAAAAGAAGCGGGCTTTCGCACTCATTTTTTAGTTGCTGTCGGTAGCACGCTGATTATGCTAATTTCGAAATATGGCTTTTCAGATGTGCTTCATCAAGATCATATGGCCCTTGATCCGAGCCGGGTTGCAGCACAAGTAGTAAGCGGTATTGGTTTTTTAGGAGCAGGTATGATTATTATTCAAAAGCAGCATATTAGAGGGCTCACAACAGCCGCAGGCGTATGGGCAACGTCGGGAATTGGTTTAACCATTGGGGCGGGTATGTATACAGTCGGCATTAGTGCAACTATATTGGTGCTGATTGGCTTAGAAATATTGAACGTGATGTTTACATCTCTTTCTACTCATTCCCTTTTAATTAAGTTTCGTGCAGCGAATCAAGAGGATATTTATGAGCTCCTTGATAAGATTGAAAGGGAAAATATTATGATTTCATCCTATGAAATCCACCGAGACCATCATCAAGGTGAACTGTTTTATTTTGTTGAAATAAAAGGAAAAGCAAAAAAGAAAGGGAATAAAGTAGAATTGATTAAATCAATTCATTCTATGGCTCACGTGTTATTTATTGAAATTGAATAAGCACTTATTTATTTTTTGTCAAAGAGATTAAGGCATAACTAAATTAGTCTAAAGTCGAACAAATGGATAAAGGGACCAGTATGGATCGTTTATACACCGCGGGTGATTTCCATGCARGGCTTCGCTTTCCGCGGGCGGCCGGTGAGCCTTGCCCTTCAATCAAACGCTAGAAGYACCTACATATATATAACCTACGTTCGGATCTTCCTTCAACTAAAAAACTTTCGCTTCAGCCTCTTTATTCGTTCTCTATCTTGCTTAAATCATTTCGCAGTGTTTTAGCATAGMAAAAAAAGGCTATTACCTAAATATAGAGAATTTTACTGGAGGTTATAAAATGAAAATTGGAGTCGTAGGTGCTACAGGAAAAGCAGGAAGTTTTATCGTGAAAGAGGCTTTAAATCGCGGGCATGATGTAACGGCAATCGTACGTGATGCGGGCAAAGTAGAAGAACGGGATGTTCGTACATTGGAAAAGGACATCTTTGATATTACGGCAAACGATATTGAAGGTTTCGACGCAGTAGTGAATGCGTTTGGAGCTCCTGAAGGAAAAGAACATCTGCATGTAGAAGCGGGGCAATCGTTAATCCATGTATTTAAACAAGCTC
>NZ_JBFULJ010000340.1:0-3905 GCF_056400385.1 Priestia sp. P5_B4 | reverse complement strand
GAACCTCTTCAAGAAAGCAAATATTATAAGGGCGTAGTTGTCACATTTTATGATATTACAAAACAGCAGGAACAAGAACAAGATTTGCTTCATTCCAATCAGCAAATGATTGTAGCAAAAGAAGAAGCCGAAAAAGCAAATCAAGCCAAGTCTGAATTTTTATCAAAAGTAAGCCATGAGCTTCGTACGCCTTTAAACAGTATTTTAGGTTATGCACAGATATTGGAAGAGCAAGGGGAAAAAGATTTAACAGAAAAACAATTGAATCGTATACGAAAAATTTTAAAAGCTGGTAATCATCTTCTTTATTTGATAAATGAAACGCTTGATTTATCGAAAATTGAATCAGGTCATTTAGCGATTAATCTTGAACCGGTGTCGGTAAAAGAGGCAATTGAAGACGCGCTTAAAATTATGAAACCACTAGCAAAAAATAAGCATAGTATACTTTATACTCGCTTTCACGCATACCAAGAAGTCTTTGTTGAAGTAGATGAACTTCGGTTTCAGCAGATCTTATTAAATCTGCTTACAAACGCCATTAAATACTCGCCCGCTTATCGCGATATCACTATCTATACTGACATCACTCAGCATCACGTAACTATATCGATTGAAGATAAGGGCTTTGGAATTCCAGCTTCAGAATTAAATCGGATTTTTGAGCCTTTCTACCGTGTAAATAGACTAGAAAAAGACGGAACAGGAATTGGGTTGGCGCTTGTAAAACAGCTTGTTGTATTAATGAATGGAACGTGCGGAGTCCGAAGTGAAGAAGGCAAAGGCAGTACATTTTGGGTGCGTTTTCCCATAGTCCATCCACCTGTTCCTAAACGATTATCCGATCAAGGAGAAGCCGAGCCGTTTTTAGGTTTTTCCATGCCAATTTCAATTGTGTATATTGAGGATAACGATACAAATATCGAGCTTATGCAATCGATTCTTTCTCCATATAAAAACGTTAAGCTTTTAATTGCTAAAACAGGAGAAAATGGCATCGGGCTAATCAGGTCTATTTCACCGGATATAATCTTAATTGATATTGATCTGCCTGATATGAATGGTTTTGAGGTATGCACACAGCTTCAGCTGGAAAAAGAGTTGAAGCATATTCCGCGAGTCGCCCTGAGTGCAAGCGCGATGCAAAGCGATATCGATCAAGCTTTTTYAGTCGGTTTTAGTGAATACGTAACAAAGCCTATTCATATTGCAACGTTTTTGAATGTATTAAAACGCTTAACAAAAGCTTAACAAAAGTTTAGAGGGCTTTTAATTGACTTATTAGTGGACTCTTTGTAAAATAAAAACAACTTAATACATTTACTTCTTAAGGAGTAAAGGGGAGTAGCGTCAGGGAAACCTGAAACAAAGTCGTCATTACATGGAGTATTCCATCGGCTTTGTTGGCATAATGATTATGCTTAGCAAGACCTTTGCCATATTTGGCAAAGGTCTTTTTGTGTTTTATTCCGGTAATGAGGATAAATAAACTTATACAAAGAAACGAGAGGGGATTTTTATGGATGCATCACTTTTGTTAGAGTATGGATGGGTATTGCTAGTGCTGGTTGCATTAGAAGGAATTTTGGCGGCGGATAATGCTCTTGTGATGGCCATTATGGTCAAACATTTACCGGAAGAAAAACGCAAGAAGGCATTATTTTACGGATTAGCCGGTGCCTTTATTTTTAGATTTGGTTCATTGTTCTTGATTTCATTTTTAGTCGACGTATGGCAGCTTCAAGCTATAGGAGCCATTTACTTATTGTTCATTTCCATTAATCATATTGTGAAGCGATATGTGAAAAAAGACGATCGTGAAAAAGTGAAAGAAGCAGATGAGAAAAAGGGATCAAGTTTCTGGATGACGGTTTTAAAAGTAGAAATAGCGGACATTGCTTTTGCCGTTGATTCAATTTTGGCCGCTGTGGCTCTCGCCGTTACATTGCCAACAACAAATCTTCCTCAAATTGGCGGACTAGACGGCGGACAGTTCTTGGTGATCTTCGCCGGAGGAATTATGGGATTAATTATTATGCGTTTTGCTGCAACTTGGTTCGTCAAGCTATTAAATACGCGCCCAGGCCTGGAAACGGCGGCTTTTGCTATTGTAGGCTGGGTAGGAGTTAAGTTAGCGGTGTATACCCTTGCTCATCCGGAGTTGGGTATTATTAATGAACATTTCCCTGAATCAAAAGTGTGGAAAATTACGTTTTGGATTGTGTTACTTGGCATAGCAGCTTCAGGCTGGTTTCTATCTAAAAATAAAGAACAAACAGATCTTGAAGGCTCAGAGAAAGAAAAAGAATCGTTAAAAAAAATTGAAAATCAATAATAAAAAAACGCGCTTTCAATGCTAATTGAAGGCGCGTTTTTTTATATTAAGACAAAATACCTAGTTTGGATTGTTTAGATAAAGGGTAAAAGAACTAACTAATGTTTAATTATTTTATATCCGAATGTTTTGCTTTTTCGTTCATATTCTTTAGAGAACAGAAGCAGCCGTGAGTAATTCAGTTCAATGAAGTTTATTTCAGTTTATAAACATATATTTCAAATGTATGTTAATTGGTAAAATTGAGCTATTATGGGTTATAATAAAGGGAAATTAAAAGGAGCAGAACGCTTCTCAACCCTGTTCGTCATCAAAAGAATAGATATTAACATGGTATAAAGCAACTGAGTATAGTAAAAGAGGTGAAGCCAATGCTCACAAAAGTTCAAACGCCTCCATCGCTTGAAACGCTTGTACTGACGATTCAGCAAGGGGATAAACAATTACATAACGAAATGATTCAACAATATAAACCGTTTATTGCTAAAGTTGTTTCAGCTGTATGTAAACGTTATATAAGTGAAGCTGACGATGAATTTAGCATTGGTCTGATTGCATTTAATGAAGCCATTGAAAATTACACAATCCAAAAAGGACGATCTCTTCTTGCATTTGCGGAACTTATTATTAAAAGAAGAGTAATTGACTATATTCGAAAAGAAAAGAGAAATCAAACGCTGCTCTATAGCCGAATTGAAAATGAAGGTTTTATTCAAGGCAAGGTAGAAAGGGATATATCGCTTTCTAACTATAAAAGGCAAAGTGAAACTTCATATATTCAAGAGGAAATGACTTATTTTTGTCAGGCGCTAAAATTGTTTAAATTAACTCTTGAAGACATTATAGAGACGTCTCCTAAACATAAGGATGCAAGGGGAAATGCAGTCGAAGTTGCATCATTTATCGTCAATGAAAAAGAATTAAAAGATAAGCTGTTTTTAAAGCGGCAGCTTCCTATTCGCTTGATTGAAAAACATGTCAAAGTGAGCCGGAAAACAATTGAAAGAAACCGTAAATATATTATCGCGATGGTTATTATATTAGCGGGGGACTACGTGTATTTAAAAGACTATATTATGTAAGAAAAAGGCACGCGCAGGTGCCTTTTTTTAGCCATGTTATGAAGTTATGTTTTATTTTTGTGTGCTGCCGCTTAAGTGAGCTTGAGCTTGTTGCACCAAGCGTTTTGTGATTTCTCCGCCTACTGAACCGTTGCTGCGTGCAGCAGTGTCAGAACCTAGAGTTACCCCAAATTCTTGAGCGATTTCATATTTATATTGATCTAAAAATTGTTCTACACCTGGTGTTAATAGTTTATTTGTTCTAGCCATGATTAGTCATCTCCTTTTTTAGTGGTACAGCAGTTCACTGCTGTACCTGTATTATTTGTTGTTTCCTATTTTGCATACTGGTAATGGTTTGCAAGAAAGTATAAAAAAGCCCAGCTTTCAAAGAAGCTGGGCTTTTTTATATATTATTTTACAACTGCATATTGCTCAAGAGACTGAGCAAATGACTTTTGAAGAGATTTTACTTGTTCTACGTATGCATCAGATACGTGTTGGAATTC
>NZ_JBFULJ010000339.1:0-3910 GCF_056400385.1 Priestia sp. P5_B4 | reverse complement strand
CTCGTAAACATGCCGCTTTTTAAATAAATTTCAAGAGCACCTTGGGAAAGCGCTGAACTATTAAAATCTGAACTGAATTTATATCGTAAAAAGTTGCTATTCATTAACGAAGGAAGCACGACAGCAGCAATACGTAACCCAGGAAGAAAGATTTTCGAAAAGCTTTTAATGTAAATAACTCGTCCACAAGGATTAAAAGAAAATAAAGGATCTGATTTTGCATCGGGATCAAGATCGCCCAAAAAGTCATCTTCCACTATATATACATCGTATTTTTCGGCTAGCTCCACGATTTTTTTCTTTTCGAAATTTGTATAACAATGCCCAAGAGGGTTGTGAAATCTTGGAATAATGTAGAAAAATTTTATATCATTATTTCGAAAAATGTACTCCAAACGATCAAGATCAATACCTTTCATCGATAGCTCGATCCCAAAAGTAGTAGCTTGGTGCAGCGTAAGAGACTCGATAAAACCGAAATAAGTGGGCTGTTCAATTAGGATATTATTTTTTTCATTTGGAAAGGGCATAGAAACTAGTAAGTGAAGAGCTTGCTGAGACCCGGATACAACAACTAACCTTTCAGCTTGAGTGAACACCTGTAGGTTCTGCAAGTGTTTCACTAACTGTACCCGCAATGAGTAAGAGCCTTGTTGATCAGAGTATGTAAAAAGCTCTTCTTTGTAGTGTTCAATCGCTTGGTTTATACAATGCTGAAATTCAAGATAAGGCATAACGTTTTTATCTGGACCAGCAGACAAGAAATCAATCACTTCATTTTCATTCGTCCTATGTTGAAATTCTGCCACAACGTAGTAGCCGCTTTTAGGAACAGAATAAATTAAATGCTCTTTTTCTAGTTCACTGTACGCTTTGATAACGGTATTCTTGCTGCACGAAAAATGTTGAGAGAGTCGGCGAACAGAAGGGAGTTTACCACCTGCAATAAGCGATCCATTTGCTAGGCCAAGCTTAATTTCTTCCATGATTTTCAGATATTTCAAACTCATAGGTCATACTCCTTTAATTTGTACCCGTACAGATAGGTAAAAGAATGATTTATTTTACTAGTTGTCCTGCGCTATCCTTTTAATTATATCAGAACTTTTTTTAGAAAAATGGTATAGTTCTGAAAAATAAAAAGACAGGGGTAGGGTAAGATGCAAAAAGAAAGTAGAGAGAAAATGGGCTTATTGTTGGGGTTAATAGGCGTTATCTGTTTTAGCTTAACCCTTCCTTCTACAAGCATTGCAGTCAAGTATTTCGGCACGACAGTAGCCGGTTTAGGAAGAACAGCTATAGCTGCTGTTTTAGTAGCTGTGATATTGATTGTACGAAAAGAAAAATTCCCTTCTCTCCGCCAATTTAAAAGTCTGCTGATCGTCGCTTTAGGCGCAGTTTTAGGGTTTCCTCTGCTCACTTCCTGGGCAATGAAATCATTGCCTGTTTCTCATGGAGCGGTTGAACTCGCTCTTTTACCATTAGCCACAGCCGGTTTTGCGATGTTTAGAGGGGGTGAACGCCCTTCTTTAAAATTCTGGGTCTCAAGTATAATCGGTTCGACAGCTGTTATCGTGTATGCTCTTCACCTTGGATTCGGTCAACTGCAGTTTGCTGATGCAGCTTTACTAGCAGCGGTGCTGATACTTGGACTGAGCTATGCAGAAGGAGGGGTGTTAGCAAGAGGATTAGGCAGCTGGCAAGTAATTGCTTGGGCCATTATCATCGGTGCACCATTTTTTATGGTTCCAGTAGGACTAAGCATTACAGCTGAAATGCTCCATGCGCCTTTACAAGCGTGGGTTAGTTTGATTTATCTCTCAGTAGTGAGTCAATTTTTAGCATACGTTGCTTGGTACAGCGGGATGGCTATGGGTGGAATAGCCAGAGTTAGCCAGGTTCAATATTTACAGCCATTTTTAATGATTTTGTTTGCAGCTCTATTTCTAGGTGRAACAATTACACTTTTTACTCTTGCTACAGCAATAATTGTTGTCTTTTCGGTTGTACTAGGCAAAAACGCTTCGGTGTCAAAAAAAGAAGTGCATCCACAGAAAATAGTGAATAAAGACGCTTAACTGATATGTGAATTTGTTATATTAAAACCACATGCTCTATTCCCTTTAGCAATCGCCAGGTTCATTCAGTCTCCTGTTTTCCTATGTAAGTCTCAAGAGTCAAAGTATAAGAAATGAATGAATTTCCTATATGAAAAAGGTATATAACGGTTTTTTTTCACATAGGTTGAACATTATACAAGAACTTGTACACCGAAAAAATACAATTAGACAAATAATTCGTATTGGGCTTGTCATATACATAGAGAGAAGAGGTAGTGATGAAAAAGGACGGGAGATAGAAGGAGATAACGAGATGAACACTTTTTTGAAAGGAACGTTTATTCTAGCAGGTGCTGCCTTTGCAGGAGAGTTAATTGAATTTCTTGTAAATATGGTACTTGCTAGAGAATTAGGAAGGGAAGGCATGGGTATGTACATGACGGTTCTTCCTATCATTTTTCTTATTGCTACCGTAGCCAACTTAGAACTGCCTATTTCTATTTCTAAATTTTTGGCTGAACATCATCGTAAAGAACATCAGCATATGATGAAGCATGCCACCATTTTTGCGACTGCTGTGAGCTTGGGAATCTTTTTTATTACACTGGCCGTATTAGCAGCCTTTCCATTTTTTAGTCACTATCATCCTTATTTAAAATGGGTTGTACTATGTTTCATTCCGGTTGTTTCGTTTTCAGCGGTGCTTCGTGGATATTTTACGGGTAAAAATAACATGACGACTATCGCTGTGTCTAATTTTATCCGCAAAGCCTTTCAGCTAACGATTTTATTTATTGTTTTTCAAATGTTTGCTTTCACAGATGTTAAAATGTCGCTGTTTATTGCGATTTGTACGCTAATTGGGACCGAAGCTGTTATTTTGCTTTATTTTTTTATCACGTATGTTACCCAGTTAAGTGTTTTATCAAGAGGGCACAGACCTCTGCTTTCTCCAAGTGAGATTCGGAAAAAGCTGTTAGGTGTCTCACTTCCGACCACGGGACTGCGTTTATTTAATGCGGTATGTAATGCTATTCAGCCGTTTTTAATCAAACACGCGCTCGTTTTATCGGGTATGACTTTAACCGGGGCAACGCAGCATTTTGGTATGCTAACAGGGGTAGCGATGTCGATTGGCTTTTTTCCGGCTTTCTTTGCTCATTCTCTTTTAGTAGCACTAATACCTGCTGTATCTGAAGCTCATGCGAAAAATCAGGAAGAACAGCTTCAAAGACTTTTGACTCAAAGTATGCAAATGACATTTTTATATGGGATTCCGTCTATAGTGGCGATGTATTTCTTTGCTGAGCCGCTTACTAACTTGTTTTTTCATTCTACAGAAGCCGTGTACTACCTAAAGGCTTTATGGCCGTATTTTCTTTTTCACTTCTTTGCCGTCCCGCTTCAAGCTTATTTAATTGGCCTTGGCTATGTAAAAGATGCTTTTTATCATACGATTTGGTCTCATATTGTATCTTTTTCCCTGATGTTTTTCTTAGGATCACAAACAAATATTGGCATGCAGGGAATTATTATCGGGATGAACTGTGGCGTGGTTGTCCTGACCGTTCTGCATTATGTAACGATTTGCAAAGTCATTAACGTTTCCTTTTTTTCACTTAAGCATAAAACGCATTTATCTTAAAAAAACCTCCAACAGTGAAGTTGGAGGTTTTTTGGTTACCAGTTATTCATAATAGAGCTAAACAGTGTAGCAGGGTCTTGTCCGCCGCCGCCTGATAAGTATTTCGTTGTTTGCGTAGAATTAGCATTATCAAAGCCAGCGTGAATAGAAACGACTGCATCATCGGTATACCCGACAAACCAAGCATCTTTGACATCGTTGGTTG
>NZ_JBFULJ010000338.1:0-3934 GCF_056400385.1 Priestia sp. P5_B4 | reverse complement strand
TGGTAATTGCATGTATTGGTGTTTATTTTTCACCGCTCGGCAATGTTAAAATAGGAGGGCCTGACGCAAAACCCTTTCTTAAATTCGGCAACTGGTTTGCGATTACCTTATGTACAACCATAGCTGCAGGCGTTACGTTTTGGGGAATTGTGGAACCGATCTACCACGTATCTGCACCTCCTGAATCGTTAGGAATTAAACCGAATTCTCCACAAGCAGCCATTTTCTCGATGTCTTCTATGTACCTTCACTGGACCATTTCGCCGTATGCAATTTATTGCGTACCTGCAATTGTATTTGCATTTGCTTATTACAATATGAAAAAACCGTTCAGTCTAGGATCTACGCTAGCTCCAATTTTAGGGGATAAAATTAACGGGAAAACAGGAAAAATAATTGATGCGGTATGTTTGTACACTCTTGCTCTTGGGATGGCCTCTTCTCTTGGAACAAGTGTTTTAAATTTAGCAGGAGGCGTTAATCATTTGAGCGGTATTGCCAGCAACCCTTTACTCTGGGCGATTATAACGGCTGCCGTTACAATCACCTTTATTTTATCCGCATCAAGCGGCTTAATGAAAGGAATTAGAATTTTATCAGATATTAATATGAAAGCGTTCTACGGCATTGCCATTTTTATATTTATTGTAGGACCAAGCTCTTATATTTTAAATTTAGGGACGGAGTCGGCCGGTAATTATTTTACGCATTTTTTTGAAAAAAGCTTATTTACAGGAGCGGCAGCAGGCGATACGTGGCCGCAGTCATGGACTACTTTTTACTGGGCAAGCTGGTTTTCATGGGCAGCTATCACCGCATTATTTTTAGGAAGAATTGCATACGGATATAAAGTGAAAACGATGATTCTTGTGAACTTTATTTTACCAGCCTTTTTTGGAGGCGTATGGATGACGATATTTGGCGGAACATCGATTCATATGCAAATGACAGGAGGGAAACTCGCAGATATTATGGCACAAAACGGGCCTGAAGCCGTTTTGTATGCAGTATTTGCTGCTTTACCGTTCGCTAAATTTGTTATTCCGTTCTACTTGTTTATCGTGTTCATTTCATTCGTGACAGCGGCAGATTCTAATATGGAAGCGATGGGCGGAATCAGTTCATCGGGAATTTCTCCGCAAAGCCCGTCTCCGGGCATTATGATTAAAGTAGTATGGGGTGTCACTGTAAGTTTAGTAGGGTGGGTGATGATTAGTTTTGCAAAATTAGACGGAATTAAAATGTTAGCCAATCTAGGAGGAGTTCCTGCCCTGTTTTTAGGTATAGGTGTTCTTATTGCATTAGTCAAAATTGCTCAAAATCCAGCCAAATACGATCGAACGACAAAGGTAGATAAAAACGCTGCGATTAAAGATGCAGATGAAACAAAAGCTGTATAAGCTGTATAAATAAAAGCAAGGAGGGATTACTCCTTGCTTTTTTACGTTTTAATCGGCAGGCTCAGTATCAACATGCGATTCAATTTTTTTCTCTTTCGGCAATTGATCAATAGAAGCCCAAGGCACGCGGCGAGGCTTATATTCAATCGCATCAGTAGAGTAAACGGCCACGCTTACGACTCCCCCGTGCACCTGCGCTCGAATCAACAAAGGATCACTATACGTATTTTTAAAATGAAAGTCAGGTCCATACCAGCTGACGGTAGCGTCTCGTCCAGGAGGTACGTAGGAAACACTGCGGCTGTGTGAGTAACGCTGTGTAATCGTTAGGCCAGCGTTATCGACGGCGTTAAATAAAGTAGAAGAAACTTGGCAAATTCCTCCTCCAACTCCTTCAGAATACTCTCCTTTTACAATGATTGGCGCACGCATATACCCTTTTGCTGCCGTTCTTTTTCCGACGGTTTGATTAAAAGAGAAAACTTCCCCAGGAAATATAACGCTGCTGTCTAGTGATTCAGCTGCAAGAGAAATATTGTGAGAACGATTTTTATTGTGAGGGTTAAATACCGTATGATAATGACCGATTTGCTTAATTCGAATCGTTGCAAGCAGCTCTTTATCTACGCGAGGCGGAACAGGAAGCGTCGGGATTTCTAATGTTGACGTACCGMCGTTAAAAAAATAAGTATAAAATTTCTCCGCAAAATCTTTATGATATAGTTTGACACCCGCTTGCTCAGGAACAATTTGTCCGCTTTTATCAATGCGGGCATTTATGGGCTCTCTATATGTTTTTTTATCCAATTCTTCTAGAAGAAGATTGTATCGATCATGATCAACCATAGGTACAGGAAGAAGAGGCACGGCCACTTTATCCCGTTCAATCCGTTCAATTGGTTTACCGTCATGAGTAATAGATAGGTGGTCTTGTGTAGAAAGAGGTTGAATGAGCATTAAAAGTCCAACCATCCAAGTGAAATTCATATCATATACCTCGCTTTCACCTGTTAGTATGAATAAAATGAACCGTTTAATGTATAAGATTCACAAGCTCTTTTTTGTATTATTTTCCATGAGCTTAGCGTGTAAAAATTTCTATTTATAATTGTCTGTGTACTTTCGCATATTACATAGAGAAACTACAAGGTAATGAGGGTAGACAATGACAAAATTAATGATTTTAGTCTTTATGCTTATTAGTTTTTTTGTGCATCCCCAAAAGATGAAAGCAGAAGAAAACCTTACGTATTTTCCGGTAAGTGACACAGGAAAAGTATTAAAGTGGAAACGTGTAGAAAGCTTACTGCCGAAGGGGAAAAAATTTAAAGTGATCGATGTAGAAACCGGCTTTTACTTTTACGTGCAGCGAAGAGCAGGCTCACACCATGCAGATGTTCAGCCGCTTACACGTCAAGATACGAAAGTAATGAAGCACTTATATAATGGGAAATGGAGCTGGAACCGAAGAGCTGTTCTCATTCCGTTTAAAGGTCAAATGCTTGCCGCTTCCATGAACGGAATGCCTCACGGAGCCGGTGCGCKTGACAATGGATTCCCCGGTCATTTTTGCATTCACTTTGCAGGAAGTACGACTCACAAGTCTCAAAATGTGGATCCAGGTCATCAGTTAATGGTATTAAAAGCAGGAGGAAAGCTTGATGAATATGCATTGAAAGCTGAGCCGGCAGAAGTCGTAAATATGTTTTTAACAGGATTAAAGCAAGATGACGATGCCTTAATGCAGCCGGTTTTGCGCGTGAAGCAAGAGCATAAGCTATGGGCAAAACTGCATAGTATCTCCACTATTTATTATAAAACGGACTTATTTCATGCAAAAAAGTATAAAACAAAAGAGAAAATCGCCGTAGAGTGCCTTATTTATTACGAAGATAAAGGGGCTCAAAAGACCACGATGGTTTTTACTTTAAAGAGAAATCCATTAACAAACGGGTGGGAAATTTCTTCTCTTACATTGTAAGTACTGATTAATGCTTAAAAACACATCTGATAGAAAACAGATGTGTTTTTAAGCATTTGTTTAGCTCTTTAGTCCTTCGCAATGTTATAGTGTAAAAACGTGCTTACATACGATAGAAAAGAATAAAAAAGGGTATAAGTAATAATATTACTCTTTCTACAAAGAACTCTACAGCACGAAAGGAGAGGGTGTTTATTTTTTCATATTGGTTTAGCCGCTTAGTTGCTGCAGACCCTGGACGAAAAAGGCTCAAAACGGCTTCCAAAGCTACGATCAGCGTCATTACAGCGGTCGTTATTATGCTGATTGTATTAAAAGCAGCGGGAAGCTCACAAATTACCGCTGCTATTTTAGCAGGCGTAATCGGCCTGATGGGTATATTGGTTGTGAATGATGAAACAACAAAAGCAAAAAAAGTGACAACAGGCTTAGTAGCGCTTTCTAGCGCCGTTTCTCTCGGAATTGGCTCGTTTTTATCACGATATGGACAAGTAGAAAATATTTTTCTCGTTCTGTTGGTGTTTTTGTCTTTTTATTTACAGAGATTTGGTAT
>NZ_JBFULJ010000337.1:0-3938 GCF_056400385.1 Priestia sp. P5_B4 | reverse complement strand
GTCAAAAATATTGGCATATTATAGGTAGAAACTGTTTTTCCTTCTTATAATATGTGTCATTTAAAACTGTAACTTTAAAATATACTGTTATTTTAATCTGTACAGTTTTGCCTGTCAAAGAATAAGACTTTCTCATATAAAAAAGCACTCATATACTGAGTGCTTTTTTATCATTGCGAAAGAGGTCCCTGATTATACATGAATGCTTTTACTTTTACATATTGAGCTTCTAACTCTTGAAGTGTCAGTTCGTATAGGTGCCGATTTCCTTTTTTATAAATACCAAAATTCAATAGCGCATTAATAAACCAATTTCTCTTATGTTCCGTTTCAGGCTGTGTGTGTTGTTTCACCATTTCCACCACCTAAGTTTATCTCATTTTAATTTTGCAAAGCATTCGCTTTTACATAAATGATTTTACTTCTGTACGATGAAAAAACAGTGAAATAGAGAGTTTTTTTATTTTAAATTTCCGCAGCCGGACCCGCCATTTTTTTGCGTCTTTTTACTCCTGACAATATTTTTTCAATATAATAAATAACAATAATAAAAACCGACATAATAGCAAAATAAGTACCGATTACAACAAAAGGATTCGGACTTTCAAAACCGCCTTCTTTTCCTTTCATCCCTCTTTCCGGACCTCTGCCATCGTGATCAAAGTTCGGACGTTCGTGACCAGCAGATGCCGTCGCCGAAGATTTGTTCTCGCCAAATGAATGGCTATCAAAATCCGGCTTCCCACCGCCTTTTTGCGGCATATCTAAGGAACTTAAATTCAGTACTTTCGCTACTCCTCCAAGCTTTCCAAGAAAACTCGTCTCATTTATTTCGTATATACCAACGACTAACAGTGCAACGGTTGCGAGCTTAGCTGCTATGCTTAAACTTTTCTTTGACTTTTTGAATTTCGTCATGTTTTTACATACATTTATAACCCATTGCCAATGAAGACCTATGTGAGCGGCTACTAGAATTAACACTAAAAATGATACCGAAATATGCGAAACCTTAAACCATTGTTCATTGCCCACATTAATATTTGGAAATACTACTCTTGAAATAAAAATACCGCTAATCATAATAAATGACATTGTAATCAACAGCATGATATTTAAAAAATAACCAAACTTTGTTCTGCGCGGCAGCTTGCGGTCAAATAATTTAACCGTAACTTTCTTTACCCACTGCCAGTTTAGCAGCACGTGGGTAAAAAAGGCGACGGCAATCGCTAGCCCCGCAATTTCATGAAACGTTAACCCTCCCAATACTTGTTTGTTAAAAAATAAAACAAACGTAACAGCCATTAAAAGATCCAGTCCAAATCGGACGTACATCATCTTTTTCACTCTATTCATTCTCCTCAGCTATGTATTTGTMAAAACAACCTCTTTTTCATATTTCTTAATGTAAGCAGAGTTGGTGAAAATTAGGTGAAACGACTGGTTTTTTTACCAAAATAACCAGTCCTGAGTTCTATAAAAAACAAAGTTCCATCATTTTATTTTTCAGAAAATAGCTGTTGACAAAGAAAAAAGAAGCACGTATAGTAATGGTTATTCATCAAGAACTTTCAGATTTTAATCAAAAACACAGMGATTGGGAGTAGTAGAAGCTTATTATTCGGTCAAGAGAGCTACGGGTTGGTGTAACGTAGTCCAATAATACTTTGAACTCGCCCAGGAGTGGTAATTCAGAAAGAATGCAGAAGTATTCTCTAAGTTTTAACGTCTAACCTTCGTTATCAGGTTTTAAGCAGGGTTCTTTAAGAGCCAACAAGAGTGGTACCGCGGTTAGCTAAAGCTTATCGTCTCTTCTCTCATTTGATAATGAGGTAGGAGACGATAAGCTTTTTTTATTTTATAAAAAAGTGGAGGGAAAAGTCATGAAGAAGGACAACCAAGGTTTGCAGCGAACAATGACTTCACGTCACATTATGATGATGGCGCTAGGTGGAGCAATTGGCGCTGGTTTATTTAAAGGAAGCAGCTCAGCTATTGATATGGCAGGACCATCAGTTATCATTGCTTATTTAATTGGCGGAATTATTTTACTATTCATTATGCAAGGTCTTGCTGAAATGGCGGTTCGAAACAGTGACGCACGAACGTTTCGTGATTTAGTTCAGTCGA
Source organism: Priestia sp. P5_B4 (assembly GCF_056400385.1). NCBI lineage: Bacteria > Bacillati > Bacillota > Bacilli > Caryophanales > Bacillaceae > Priestia > Priestia sp. P5_B4. Next base: position 1,805 of record NZ_JBFULJ010000337.1, on the reverse strand, counting down.
TTTTAGGAAGCTACCCCGCTTATTTTTTAGACTGGATTTACTGGAAAATGTGGGTGTTAAACATTGCAGCTGAAGCTGTTGTAGCAGCTATTTTTATTCAGTACTGGCTTCCTGATTATCCAATTTGGATGCTTGCTTTAGGCGTATCCGTTATTGTCACAGTTATTAACTTGCTTTCGGTCAAAGCATTTGCTGAAACGGAATACTGGTTAGCATTAATTAAAATTACGGTCATTGTAATCTTTATCATCGCTGGACTTCTGTTACTATTTGTATCATTTGGTCACCATACCGCAGCGGGCTTTTCAAACTTGAGCGATCACGGYGGTTTCTTCCCTAAAGGACCAACTGGGTTAATTACAGCGATGCTAGTTGTCATCTACTCTTACGGTGGAACTGAAATCATCGGGGTAACGCTAGCTGAAACAAAAAACCCTGAAAAAGTAGTACCAAAAGCCGTGCGCAGCACATTAACGCGCATCATTGCTTTTTATTTGTTCCCGTTTTTTATCATCGTGAGCTTGATTCCTTGGAATGAAGTGAACGGCGTTTCTCAAAGCCCTTTTGTAATGGTATTTAAAATGTTTGGAATTCCCGGAGCAGATCATATTATGAATGCCGTGATTTTGTTAGCCGTTATTTCTTCAATGAACTCAGGGCTTTACGGTTCATCACGTATTTTGTATACGCAAGCAGTAGACGGTCGAGTGCCGAAGATATTTTCGAAACTTTCTGTTAACAGAGTTCCTGTCTATGCAATCTTAATGTGTACATCATCTCTTTATGTGGGCGTGTTGATTTCCTTATTTGGAGGAAGTAAAACATTTGATTATTTGATGGGATCCTTAGGATATACCGTGTTGTTTATTTGGTTGATTATTGCGATCGCACACTTAAAGTCCCGCAAAGTTCAGCCAGAAGCATCGAGCAGCTACTCTGTTAAATGGTTTCCTTATACGACGTGGGCTGCCCTAATTGCACTAAGCGCTATTTTAATTGGTGTTATCTGCACAACCTCCGTTGTTATTACGGCTATTACACTAGCTATCTATTTATTTATTACAGCTACGTATATCTTTAAAGGCCGCTTTTATCGATCATCGGCAGTCAAGCACGCTAAATAAAAAAACGCCTCCTTTGAGTCATCAGAGGAGGCGTTTTTTTATTTAAAATGATAAGTACCAATAGCCAAGTGCAAAGCCGATATAGTTACCAATAATATAGCCAAGCGTTCCTACTACCAAGATAGGACCAACCAAACTTCCCCATCCTTTAGCAATCGCCATTGCACTTGCTGTCGTAGGTCCCCCTACCGTTGCATTGCTCGCCAGTAAAATATGTTCTAAATCAATTTTAAATACTTTTCCTAAAAGCAGCCCCACTATTAAATTACTTAGTCCCACAATGAGCACAAATAGAATCAAAAGAGGTGCTTTTTCAACAATTAACGGAATGGACGCCGGCACTCCAATGACAACAAAGAAAATATAAATGAAGTACGTGCCGATTTCTTGGCTTCCGCTAATGTTTTTAAAATAAGAAGGAAATAGATAAATGACAAGAAACGTAAGTGTGGAAAGCAATAAGTATTTTTCGCTCAAAATAGTATGTAATAATGTTTGAACTACCGAAACATTTGGACCGGTTGGAATGATTGTTCCAAACCATTCGGCTAATTTAAACGATGCAACCACTAGAAAAAATGATGTACCAATTGAAGCCGCCACGTCTTTTAACGAAATTTCTTTTTTTGCCCAATATTTTTCTGCAAGCGTATGGCGATCATTTTCTCCATATTGCCCAGC
>NZ_JBFULJ010000336.1:0-3942 GCF_056400385.1 Priestia sp. P5_B4 | reverse complement strand
AGCTTAGGAGCAATTGGTGCATTTCCCTCTAACATTCTTGTAACATTTCGGCTATTAAACTCTTCTGCAAAACTTGAGTTTGCAACTGACTTCCAAAACTCTATATATTTCCCAATATTAACCTATAAATAGTTATAAAATTCTTTAAATGTGAGATATGCTTGACTATCTTCATTTATAGTAGAAGCTATTGAATCAATTTAAATCAAGACATGGTAATCATCCAAAGAAATTTTTAACTGCGACAAGTCATATTCATCTGAATCATTTTTGAATAAAATAGCTTTTATTTCACCAACACACCCTTCCCTCAAGCTAAAATTTTGCAATACTTMTTTCATTCTCTTTCTCATATTTATTTCTGTAAAAATATCTTCTAATAGAATTTCTATTTCTTCATACTCTTTCATCAGTTTGTATTCCATATTTCTCTCCTTAGTCCGAAACGTAATTATAATCTGTATCATCTACTTCTTTAATAAATACTGCAATTTATAAAATTACGAGCCCTACAGGGACTCTTTCAAGTATATTCACTTATTTTTTATGTATTTTTGGTTGATTGATAGGTTTCTCAATTTAATGTGGAGTTTTCACAAATTTAAAACAGCCTTTCTTCTCTTGCCTATCAGTAAATACACTTGGACTTTCCCTTCTCGATTTTCATCAACAAATTCCACACACGTTTCTTTCAAATAACCATAAAAATCTGAACTGTGCATGATGATTTCGTTATGTGCTACTATGTTAATAAATATTATGATTCTCCCCTTAAATTCAATCCCTTCGGAATACTCTGGAAGTTCATATTCCATCATATGATTTTACCACGGCTCTCTATTAGACAAACACTCTAGTACATTAAATCGATCACTCTTCATCTAAGAAAAAAAATCTTGAATGACTGGCTGTTTGTCTATTAACATGAAAAACCTCCTAATAGCCTAGTAATATACTATATCCCCTAAGAACGTACTTCTTTTTCTATTTTATCATTGTATAAAGCACTCCATGAGGGTACACTCATCATGAGTTTGCTATTTCACACAACCACGTTTACTTCGTCAAACAAATTATAATACATGCAAAAAAGCACCTTTTGTCATTAGACAAGAAGTGCTTTTTTCTTCAGATAATATATTAATAAATATACTTAGGTTCTTTAATTCAAACTCTAATCTTCATAAATAACAGAACCCATATATTTAAGCTTCCTACCATCAAGTTTTGCTTCCTCAACAAGTTCTTCATATTCAAAATCATACAACCGAATCACAATATTGTACGGTTCTTCTAAGCTTTCACCATAAAAGTCTTCAAGTTCACTTATAAGTGAATCAGAATACGAAGCATTCTTTAGTAATTCGGACAAAGAAGATGTAGGATATTCATTGTAGGTACATTCTAATAAGTCTTGATTGTACTCAAGGAAATTTATTTGAAAATCATTCATGAAGCTCGAAGGGATTCTATCTCCCTCATCATCATATTTTATTTCTACATACTTGCTTAACAAATCCTCATCACTACAATTTCCAAACCAAAGAGAAACAGCTCCTGGGTTTTCCATCATAATCCCCCTTTTCTATTTACCTAAGTCCTTCTGGCAATGAATCAATTCCACCTTTTAGCCTATAATGTGCCCAATTTCTTAATTTTCTTTTAAATGTATCGTAGTTAAGTGAGTAATCAATTAAATTGAGAAGCTCTCTATGAGCTTTGCCAGAACCATCAAACCCATGTCTTCCTACCGGATTAACAAATTCAACATCTTTCGTTAACGTTCTCATTTCTGCTATATCTTCAGCCGTTACACCCCACCGCTTAAAAATTGGCGCTCGTGATACTAAGTGCCATTCATGGTACCCACCAGGATAACGAATTCTACTCTCAATAATAGTCCTTAATTTTGGAGTAGACCAAGCTAATTCAAATTCATCTACGCTCAATTCATTAAACCATTTTGCAAAGGCTTTACTTCCGGGCATAGTCTCTGATGTAAAGGTTCTAGTCCTCGCGGTTTCTTTTACAAAGTGGTCTTTTACCAGTTTATTTAATTGCGCATTTGATAATTTTTTTCCTTCTGTTTTTTATTAGCAGAAGGTTTTTTTCGAGTGTCAGGTTTCACTCTACTTGCTTTAGGTCTTACCGGCTTCGGTATACTAGTGTTTGATCTGCTTTTGAAACGTTTCATACACCTTTTCCGACCAATTTATTACCACTTTTTTACTGACGATATTATACCTATCACTTCATATTTTGGTCGTTTTAGGTGTATATATGCCCGGAACTTCTGTTACTTTTGAAACAGATTTTATGGCACCTGCAGATTTTGCACACCCTACATTTGTAAACCGGACGAGTTTATTAAATAAAAGCAAATAAGCACCTATTGTCTAGAAGACAATCAAGTGCTTTAAGTTCATCTGTTTTTAAGCATCATTAAATTTGTAAGTGTTATAGTAACAGTATTACATCAAAACTTACTAGTTTGTACGAGTTCATTAATTTCATGCCCATTCTATGTGTTTGTTTATATTCATCACCCAGTAAAACGTCATCTCGCCTAATCTCGTACTTCTTTTTCTATTCTATCATTGCACATCATACTCCATGATGGTACAACCATCATGGAGTATGCACTTTTTAATAGTCTACTCTTTTTCTTTCGACTGCAAATACACTTTATTTTCTACTCACCCACATATATTTGTTATCTTTGACTACAAACCACATTTTTTGGCGTTCTCCTGTGTAAATTATAGTTTTAGCATTTATAAAGTCACTGTAATCCATTTCGTATATTTGCTTAATCTCTTAAATTATTAATTACAACATATAAAATTTGGTAACTAAGGATTCTTCAATCCATTAATAAAACCCTTAAAGCTATCAGCTATTTTATACGTATTTTCTTCTTCACTAGACTGCGGAAAATAAAAAGAGTGATCCCAATAATATACACCATGGTTTTCAGTATCTGTAATAAGTACAATTAATCCTGAACCTGGATCATCTCCTATTATTAAACTATTCGGTAACATATCTTCTTCAAACTCTTCATAGCATTCACTTAAATCAAAAGTTCTTTTTACACCTATACCATACAAGACATCTAAAGGGATTTCCTGATTTAATTCTTTAACAAAAAATTTACTATACCTAACTTTCGAAGTCCCCCCATTATATTCACTTAAAAATTTTTTATAATCTTCCGGAAGTAAAAATCCCAAAAACTCTTCTAATTCTTCAATCGATTCTTCAGTTGCTTTACCAAAAGCATTTAAATTCATTTATTTCACTCCCATTTAATCTTTTAACTTCTTAGCTAATGACATTCCACCCATATGTCGAAATCTTCTGTGCATCTCTTTATTAACTTCTTGCATTGTTGTTAAATCTTGATGATGGTGCCACGTGTTTTCATCTAATTTCGGTCCATTTGGAGCTAATTCATCAGCCTTAGCAAAATCAATGTCATATCTATTAAATTCACCTATCGGAACTTCTTGTCTTACCAACCCAGCAGATTTAAAGTCCGGAAAACMTCCAGGATAAGAAACTTGATTTGGAGGAATATCCCAATCAATATAAGTCCATATTCCTTCCTCGCCAATTTCGATTTTCCCACCTTTTTTCTGCCATTTTTCAGGATCTCTAGAATATAGGGGTTTAGTAGATAATTGTTCCTCTGTAAACTTCACTATTTCTGAATTTTTACCCGTACCCCTAGMAACAGCTTCCTGATCATAAACCCCTTCAACATTCGCTTTACTATCAGGCTTTTCCACTTTCTCCAAAGCTTTGGACTGACCTTTCGAAACATTCCCCATCTTATACGTCGTTAACCCATKTAACGCTTYACCAAAGGTCTKTCSAGGYAAMGCCTYTCCTATCCCTACCAGTTGAGGTTGAGGACGTAAAGTCGGYATCTCCGCATCT
>NZ_JBFULJ010000335.1:0-3944 GCF_056400385.1 Priestia sp. P5_B4 | reverse complement strand
GAACGAGGGTGGACAGAATAACAAAGACATTCCTGAATTTTGGCAACAGTACATGCAAAATGGATTAGGCTCTAAAATCCCCAATCCCTTAAAAGAAAACACGGAGCTTGGTATTTGCACTGATTTTAATCCTGAAACGGGTGAGTTTGTTTATGTAATTGGCATGGAAGTAAAGGAAGGCACTTCAGCGCCTGAAGGAACAGTTTACAGAAGTTTCCCTGAACTAGACTACGCCGTATTTACTACACCAAAATCAAATGAAGAATCTTTTACTTCTTCCATTCAGTCCACATGGAATTATGTTTTTACAGAATGGTTCCCTGAATCGGGTTATGAGCACTACGGATCAATGGAATTTGAACTGTATGATAAAAGGTGTTATGGTTCAGAAAATAAAGAGATTGATATCTACATTCCTGTAAAAAAACAGACTGTTAAGCCATAAAAGAGAACTCCCATTTGTTTAAGAGAAAAGTAGCGTAGAAATTCATTTATAATACTGAAGATATTCCTATACAAAAGCCCAATCTCTAAGCAATTAAACTTAAGAGAGGGCTTTTTATTCTTTTGCATTGGAAATTTTGGAATCAATCAATGTGAATATTCACTTCATTTTTAATTATCATAATGTACGATATCAGCCATAAAAACATCAGATATCCAGAGAAGTGTGAGGTGCTTTTCTCTCCAATTCCTTAACTCTTAAAACAATACCTTCTGATCTGTCACTGGATATAAAATAATACTAGCTAACCCGCTTTGATTTTCATCTAAAAACTCTAAAGAATCCTCAGCTTTACTTTGACGTTCAACTAATGCGACAAAACAGAAAACAAAGTTAGATACATTTCCTATCATTTTATTTTATGTATTTTCCTCACGTACATATTTTTTACATTTTATAGGAATGATAACGTTACTCGTTGTATAACAAATATTCACTCATATAAAAGGTGGTAAAACGTGCGACAAAGATATCTTTTGAAAAGCTCTAATTCTAATAAGGAAAAGACAACAGATTGTTCAGCAGCTCCCTTATATGATGATGTAAATAAAAATATAGAGAGACTGTTAAACGAATTAGGAAATAGTTCTGATGTATCGTTTCGAATGGTTGAGTCTCCATATCAAAAAACGTTAAAAGCAGCCGTTATTCACCTTGACGGATTAGCAGATGAAAACATTATAAATGAGAATATCATGACGCCTCTTATTCAGTGGCTTAAAGAAAGTAATCAAGTAGTAACCGTCAAAGAGATAGAAGAACAAATACCCCAGATATTAACTGTATCTCAATTGACTGTAAAAGAGAATTGGCATGAATTTATGTCAGCCGTTTTAACCGGTGATACGGTCATCCTACTGAATGGGAGTTCTAAAATTTTCATTGGCAATACAAAAAAACTTCAGTCCCGCGCAGTAACAGAACCAACCAGTCAAACTGTTGTTAGAGGACCTAAAGATAGTTTCACAGAGAATTTAAGGACTAATACTTCTTTAATACGAGCTAGAATTCAGGATTCTAATTTACGTTTAGACAGCATGAAAATTGGAAGCGTAACTCACACAGATATAGGGATCATGTATATTCAAGGAAATGCAGATAAACGTATTGTAGAGGAAATCAAAGAACGTTTAAAAGGGATTAAGGTAGATGGAGTCCTTGAGTCGAACTATATTGAGGAATTTATCCGGGATGATAGGACCACTATTTTTCCACTTCTATTAAATACAGAACGACCTGATGCCGTTGTAGGAAATTTATTAGAGGGACGAATTGCTATTATTGCACAAGGAACACCTTTTGTATTAATTGCGCCCGCTATTTTTTCTCAATTTTTTCAGTCTCCCGAAGATTATTATCAAAATTATTATATTGCTTCCTTTTTAAGGATCTTGAGATTTGGTTCTTTTTTTCTTTCTATGTATGCGTCTGCTATCTATTTAGCATTGATTACGCATCATCAGGGACTCATTCCAAACACATTAATGGTTAGCTTAATGGCTCAAAGAGAAAGAGTTCCTTTTCCAGCAATTGTAGAAATGTTAGTGATGGAACTAGCTTTTGAGATGTTGCGAGAGGCCGGAATCCGAATGCCTAGAGCAATCGGACCAGCAGTCTCCATTGTAGGAGCACTGATTTTAGGACAAGCAGCTGTAGAAGCAGGTTTTGTATCAGCGGCTGTTGTAATTATTGTTGCTATTTCTGCCATCAGCAATTTTACACTGCCATCTACTAGCATTGTCAATGCGGCCCGTGGTTTTCGATTTATCTTGATTATAGTTTCAGCATTTATTGGCTTATATGGAATTTTGCTTATGACCTTATGTATATGTCTTCATATAAGTAGTCTAAGATCTTTCGGTATCCCCTATTTTTCTCCTTTTGCTCCCTTTGATTTTAAAGAGCAAAAGGATACGTTAGCTCGATTCTCTTTACCATCTCTGTTGAAAAAACATCAAAATAAATAGACGTCGTATAAAGATGAATGAGGATAGAAAATGAAAACTTATCTTTCGCTTTTATGGATCGCTGCCATTTGTTTATGCGTTTCAGGATGTTCGAATTACCGAGAATTAAACCAAATAGGAGTTATTATAGGATTGGGAATTGATGAGAACGAAAACTTGGAACAACCTTATAAAGTAACCTATCAGATCATTAATCCAAGTGGTTTATCACAGGGCAGTTCGTCAGGAGGACAGGGTCTTCCTGTCATTAACTACACAGTAACTGCCAAAACACTAGTAGAGGCATTAAAAAAAGCCTCCATCGTCATTCCAAGAGAACATATTACTTCACATCTTTCGCTTATCATTATAGGTGAAAAATTAGCAAGAAATGACCTTAGCTTATTATTTGATGCTTTGGATCGAGGCAAACAAGCTCGTACAAGTATTCCAGTTTTTATTGCACGTGATGGGACTGCTGAGAAATTGCTCGGTGTGATTGAACCTTTTGAGGTTACTCCAGTCAAAAGTATCCTAAGTACCAGCCAGAACAATCAAAAAATGTACGGAATAGTTAGTAATGTACAAGCATATGAAGTTATTTCTATGCTTTTGAGTGAGGGAAAAAATCTATCTCTTCCTGGAATCAGCATTAACAAGCCCTCTCAGAAGGCAGAAGAAGCAGGCAATTTAGAGAATACCAGCCCAAGTGCTATGCAGGTAAAAGGATTAGCCATGTTTAGAAAAGGAAAATTAGTTCGATGGCTAGATGGCGATGAAGCTCGATCTGTCCAGCTTGTTACTTCTGAAGTAAAGAGTACAGCCCTCGTTTTCCCTTGCAGTATAAATGAGAATATCACAGTTACAGCGACCGGAATAAAAAGCCAAATGAAAACAGCAATCCGCCATAGGCAACCTTTCATTCATACAGATTTGAACGTCATGGGAGAAATTACGGAAACAACATGCCAAAAAGATTTAAGCAACCCTAAGGTATTAAAAGAATTGGAAAAAGAAGTACAAAAGGAATTGCAAAAGGAAATCACAAAAACTATTCGCATCGCACAAAAAGAAAAGACAGATATATTTGGCTTTGGTGATAGCTTGTCTCGAACCAACCCTAGTTATTGGCGTCAGCATAAACAGAATTGGGAGAATCTATTTTCAAGTGCTAAAATATCGATGAATGTGAACGTCAGTATTGTAAATACCGGAATGCGAACAAATCCTTATGAGGTAAATTAGATGAGGAGCTGAAAAAGCATTGACTAAAATAAAAATCGATGGGTTTCAATTATTTTGTATGATGTTTATCTTTATATTAGGCAGTACGTTACTTTTAGATATCGGAAAGGCTGCTAGGCAAGATGCATGGATAGTCCCCCTGCTGGCTACTTTTTTTGGATGTGTACTGTATTTAATCTATATCTCCTTATATAAGAGATACCCTAATATGCCTTTGACTGGCTACCTCATTAAAATCTGGGGTAAAT
>NZ_JBFULJ010000334.1:0-3945 GCF_056400385.1 Priestia sp. P5_B4 | reverse complement strand
ATCTGGTCTCCAGTTCATGCGGCGTCAGTCMTTACGTTTAAACTTTCTTATTAGTAGTTTATCCTTTATCTCTCTTATCTTAAAGCAGTTTTATAAAAAAAGACCATCCAATTTGGTGTTTTTTTGCTCATCCACTTTATAAAATAAATAATATCACCCCTTTTTATTTGCCGACATTTAAGTTTACATAATAATTTTATAGTTAATCAAATTACCTTCACCATTCCAACAAAAAAATCCAAACGAAGTTGATTCTCTATTAAGAGTCTCGATTCATCGTTTGGATCTTTACTAAAGTACTTTTGTCACAGCCTATTTTTTATAGAGGCGGTAAATCTAGCTTGCCTTCTTGAAACAATTCTTTCACCATATGCTTGGCATAACCCGTTGCTTGTCCTAGCGTAATCTTAGCTGGCATAGGCGCTTCGTTTGCATCAACGATTACATCGATAATACACGGCTTGTTTTGCCTAACAGCACTTTCAAAAGCCGGCAGCAGCTCTTCTTCTTTTTCTACTCGGTAGCCAACACCTCCGCAAATATCTGCATATCTAGCAAAGTTCGGATTTGTTAAGTCTGTTCCGAATTCAGCATTTCCCATTACTTCTTGTTCAAATTTAATCATACCGATTTTATGGTTATTAAATAGCACCACAACTAGCGGAAGATTGTATTTAACAGCTGTAATAAAATCTGCCATCGTCATCGCAAAGCCGCCGTCTCCACAGACCGCAAACACCTGCTTCTCGGGATAAGCAATTTTTCCAGCAAGTGCGCCCGGCAGCCCGCATCCAAGAGTCGCTAGCCAGCTTGAAATCACAAACTGCTGATTTGTCATACGAAAATGACGCGCCATCCATACTGTGACGTTTCCTACATCTACGGACAAGACCGCGTTATCAGCCGCTACGTGCTGAAGCGCTCGAATCACTCGCTGTGGCTTGATAGGTAGACTTTCTTTTGCTTCTTGGGTATCAAGCTGACTCCACCACTTTTTCATACGTTCTTGACTTTGCTCTAAAAACTGGCGGTGTTCTGAGCGGCCAACGTTTTCTAAGAACCACTGAATGGTTGTTTTTGCTGCTCCTGCAAGCCCTGCATCTACAGGATATCTTTTACCAATTTGTGCGGGATCAATATCAATATGAATCGTTTTCGCATGGTCTGGCAAAAATCCTGTAAACGGATAGGACGTTCCAATCATGATGAGCGTATCCGCTTCTTGCATCGCTTCATACGCTGGCTTTGTACCGATTAATCCAAGTCCTCCGAGACAATATGGATGTTCATCCGGTATTGCGCCTTTTCCAGGAAGCGTAAGAACAATAGGTGCTGCGATCTTTTCGGCAAACGCAAGCAGCTCTTCTCTCATTTCATGTGTGCCTCGACCGGCTAAAATAACCGGACTTTCTGCTTTACCAATCAAATTTTTTGCTTTTTCAAGGTCTTCTCTGTGAGGAAAGACGTCTTGTTTAACGATTATGCTTGATGTTTCTCGTGCCTCTGATCCGACTTCAAAACGAGGGATATCATCGGGAATGGTTAACACAGCCACACCTTTTTTAACATAAGCTGTTCGAATCGCTTGATTGACAACAGTGGGAAGCTGTTCAGCGGACATGATTCGCTGGTTATATACAGCCACGTCATCGAACATTCGCTCTAAATTAATTTCTTGAAACGCATCGCTTCCGATAAGATCAGACTCCACTTGCCCCGTAAGTGCTAAAACGGGAGCTTTGTCTAACTTTGCATCATACAAACCATTCAATAAATGAATCGCTCCCGGTCCGGCAATAGCAGTGCATACACCGATTTTACCCGTTAGCTTTGCATATGCAGCCGCTGCGAGAGCTCCCGCTTCTTCATGCCTCACTTGAATAAATTTAATTTTGTCCTGGGCTTTGCGAAGCGGTTCAATAATTGAATTAATGGAGTCTCCTGGCATTCCGTAAATATGATCAACGCCCCATTCAATTAACAGTTCAATCAGTTTTTCCCCTGCTTTTTGTTTAAACATATGACTGACCCCTTTCTTCTTATATATAGAGATAGTGTGACCTGATACGCTCTTTCTTACTTATTTTCACTCGTATAATTTTCGTTTTCTTTCATTAAATGAATGATCTTCTTCGTTAAATTTTCTTCATTCCTTGCAATTATCATTAACTTTTGCTATTCTATAAGAAGAATTATTTTTGTTCGGCAACAATCGATAGGTGAATACTTTCGTCTTAAAGATTTTGATCATGAGCAAGGATAGTAATACAATGTGTGCATAGCACACGAGGAGGCAACATTCATGGAAAAAGGTACAGTAAAATGGTTTAACGCAGAAAAAGGTTTCGGATTTATCGAGCGCGAAAACGGCGACGATGTATTCGTACATTTCTCAGCAATCCAAAGCGAAGGATTCAAATCTTTAGACGAAGGTCAAGCTGTAACATTCGACGTTGAAGAAGGTCAACGCGGACCTCAAGCTGCTAACGTTCAAAAAGCATAAGTAGAAAAAGACTCTGATTTCAGAGTCTTTTTTTTATGTAGAACCACGCATAAAACCTTTTTAACGCGCAGTTTGTACACGTTATTATAAATAATAAACTAAAAAAGTCTCTTCATCCCGAAGAGACCTTTTGTGGAAGAAATAATTGAAGAAATAAAGTGTGGATGTTGCGTCGTCATCATTTTTTAATAATTAGCACCAGCCGCCGCCGAAGCAAGAAGCGCCGATGATGATTAATAAGATGAAAAGTACAATGATTAAAGCGAAACCGCCGCCGCAGCCACCGCCGCCATAACCACAACCGTATCCGTAACCTCCGTAGTATCCCATGTGTTTCACCTCCATTTGCTATACTTTAAGATATGTGGATTTAGTTAAATTGCTCCTAATAATTCCATAGAACTTTTGGAAATGTTTGTCATACACTAAAAATACTGCGTTTTTCAAACATGCCCCACAAAGAGATAAAACCTTTGATTTTATGGGCATTTACTCCTCTTTTCTTTATCTTTTAAAAATGTAATCGCTCCCTTTTTCATGAATGTACAYCGTGCTGAATACCTTTAGTTATGTACACTCACACAGGAGGGATTTTATATGTTAACACTCGAAATTTCAAAGCAAATCGTTAAAAACGTCTACCCTATTGTCTTATCAAATCGCAGTAAAATCTTTCAAGAKGAAGTGAGCGTCGCCGCTTTGCAAGACTACTTTGGTCTTGATCATGCCTTTAGCGTGTATGCAGCCGCCACCATTATTTATCAGCTAGAAGCCGACGGGTATGTATCCAAACCTCTGAAGCGCAATGAATACAAGCGAATTTTGCTCAAATAAAAACAAGCATCCCCGCAAGGATGCTTGTCTTATTTATAGCTATACCTGTCGAATAACTGCYCGACTCTTTTGTGGTAATCAGCAAGGTAGTCAGAAAGCTCAGTTTTACTCAATTTATTTGCCTGTTCCTCAAATAGTGACAGCAGCGAAATTTTAATCATTGCCATTTCCGTTTCCGAGCGATTTTCATTTCGCAAATCTTTTCTTAAATTCCACAGGCTTTGCTCCATTTCATGCTTTAATTGTTCTAGTGAGTGTGGTTCTTCGAATCCGGCACGAATGTCTTTTTTAAATCCACTCATCTTATCACTCCTCGCATTTGCACCTGCTAGATAGTATCTAATGTATACTATACCATAAATAACTATACGAGGCTTAAGCATGCCTTTTAAGCAATTGGTCACAAAATAAAAAACATCTCGTTGGATGTCTTTAACGTTACCTTTTATCTTACTTCGTCTTCTTCACCTTTTACATATTTAAAAAATGAATCAATCATTTCATTTAAAAAATCATTGCGATCTTCAAAATTCATAATTTCTAAAAATTCCACAATATCCTTATCTAAACTAATAGAAGCGGGAACATAAGCAGCCGCTTCCCTTCTT
>NZ_JBFULJ010000333.1:0-3945 GCF_056400385.1 Priestia sp. P5_B4 | reverse complement strand
GTATATGATACCGCAGCTGTCTCTTTTAATTAGTATATCTACTAATTGTGAACTGAGTGTGAAGATATTCGTTTCTGCTCAAAAACCCGTGCGTGTAGGCAACGGGTTTTCTTCTTAGATTTGCTGAGGCACTTTCTTCATATCTTTTACTTTATTTTTTAATGGAAGCATCCCTTCAATATGACATTCAATACAGTCTCCGTCTTCAATAACAGCCGGTCCCGGCGTTCCGGTGAGGATGATGTCACCTGGATGCAGCGTCATGACTTTTGAGAAAAATGAAACACAGTATGCGATGTCGTAAATCATATTAGACACTGTATTTTCATGCTGCATGTCTCCATTTAGCAATGTGCGCACTTGAAGTGATTTTACGTTTGATATACTTTCTTTTGTGATAAATTCTGAGCCTATACTGCAAAAGGTATCAAAGCTTTTCGCTCGCATTAAGTAACGATGATTCGCCGCATGAATATCAGCTGCGGTTACGTCAATTGCTGACGTATAACCAGCAATTACGTTTATGGCTTCATCTGGCTCTATATCCTTACACGTTTCGCCGATTACCACCGCTAGTTCCGCTTCAGCCGTTGTTTTGTAGGACTGCTTTGGAATACGAATGCTGTCATCTGGTCCAATAATGGCGGTTGCGGGTTTTAAAAAACTAACTGGATCAATGGCACGGTCGTAGTCTTTTAGTTTTTCTTCAGAAGCCGCATAATTAAATCCAATGCCTAATAATTTCGACGGATTACTAATGATAGGAGCTGTTTTTCTGCCCTGCAAGTGTAGTACGGGAAAAGAGCTGTTCATACCAAATTTATTATGGGCGTACCATGTTTCAAGGTGGCGAAGTTCTTTATATTGAATAAGATCCCAAATTGTTGTAGACCAGTTTGTTAAATATTTAGTATTGATATCTTCTATAAGCAGAATGCTGTCATTATCTAAAATAGCTGCTTGTTCTTTCCCTTGCTCTATTATATTTACTAACTTCATGATACGCTCCTTACCGATGCTTGAATGATACGACCGCTGTTTTCTTTTACCCAATTTAATAATTTTTCATCTTGGTTGTATCCTGCAATAAAAGATAAACCGACTGGCAAACCGTCTAGTTCTCCTGCAGGTATCGTAACTTGGGGAAGACCGCTCAGGCCGGCAATACACGTCATTTGAAGTGTTCGCAATCTTCTGTTTTCTAATTCCGGTCCTTTTACATCTTTTACAGGCGCGGGTCCTGGAGCTGTAGGAAGTACTAATATTCCTTCTTCTCCAAGCTGTGAGTACATAAAATAGCGAAGTTCACGACGCTTTTCTTCTATATAATTCATATTTAATAATGTAAGAGTGCTGGCCCATTGAAAGCGGCTTCCGATGTCTTCTCCAAAGGTTGGATTTTCTTTTTGAATCCACTCTCCGTGCGTTTGCCAGATTTCTTTTCCTTGCAGCAAACGGAAAGTTTCCATATATGTAGAAAAACCCTGAGGAGCAATCGCTATTTCTTCTATAGTAGAAAAAGACTCCATTACGTGGTTAATAGAGGGCGCAAGAGCTCGCATGCTTTGTTCATCCACAAGTTCCATCACATATGTTGGTACATACAGCCGTGTAAATCCATTAGCACGCGACGCTGAATTCAATAAAACCGCTCCTACTTTTTGCAGAGTGTGGCCGTCTCTAGCCATTACACCAACTGTATCAAAGCTAGGAGCCAGTGGAATCAGACCGTTTGTAGAAATGCGTCCGTGAGAAGGACGATACCCGAAAATACCGCAGTAGCTTGAAGGAATTCGAACCGATCCTCCCGTATCTGTTCCAATCGCAAAATCAGTTATTCCCGCTGCGACAGCAACCGCTGATCCGCTTGAAGAACCTCCCGGAATTCGATCTGCGCTTTTTGGGTTTACCGGTGTTCCGTAATGCGCGTTTTCTCCATTTAATCCGTACATAAGCTCGTCAGTATGCGTAACTCCCTTTAGCGCAGCTCCTTCTTTTAAAAGAGCAGCTACTACGTCTGCATGTTCACTTGCAGGCTGATGCGTGGCGAGCCAATCTGGATTTCCCGCACTTGATATATGTCCTTGTACATCAAATACGTCTTTTAACGCAAAACTCAAGTTATTTAACATTCCCGTTCCCGTTGGAGGTACGTAAAGATCACTGTCTACAAATGCGTTCCACGTATCTTTCATTCAACCATCTCCTCGTTTCTTATATCTGTTTAGAATATAAAATTTGGAATAAGCTGGTCAATGAATGTGTCAGGTCTGTTAACATTAATATTATGTAAATTTCCCAGCTTCTCTTTTCCTAGAGAAACTAGCCGTTTTATTTCCCTTTTAGCACGTTTGCGAGTAAAGTAGAAACATATCATTTTACGAAAAGGACTATCGCGATGGAACAATCTACTACGCTTTTCTTATTTATTTTATTAGCTTTTGTGCTAACAAGAGGCATTCCATTTATAGGTTCATTTGCTCCTAGCATTAATCAGCTGCTTCGGCATATTGGACGTTATTTTTCAAATTTAAATACGATGTTTCATGAAGATGGCCACGCGTTAATGGGGCTTATTGTCGGAAAAGGCGTCAATCGCATTGAGCTGTATACCAATAATGAAGGCGTAGCTGTGACTGCCACCTACGCGGGATCCCGTGGATGGCTGCCGCGCGTCATTATTGCTTTAGCCGGCTACCCGTTCAGCTCAGCAATGGCTTATTTGTTTTTCTACCTGCTCGTTCACCATCACTACGACTGGCTTTTTTACGGGTTAGGAAGTGTGGTTGTTATTAATTTACTGCTTTGGGTACGTAACGGATACGGAATTGTATGGCTTTTTTCTATCGGTTTGATCCTCGGAGGTATTTATTATTTACAAGACCCACAGCTTACGCGCTACAGCATGATGTTTGTTGGTGCGCTGTTACTTGTAGAATCTCTATTTTCTGCCTTTATTATTTTTGTGTTAAGCATCAAATATCCACACGATGCAGGTGACGCTACGAGTTTAAAGCAGCTTACCCATCTTTCAGCACGCTTTTGGGGTTTTTTATTTTTCGCACAGGCCGTGTATGTGGCTTATTTGATTTTTCAACTGATTTATTAAAGACAAAATTCTATGATTTCTTAAGAAAAATTTGGGGATTTTATAATTTAAAGGAATAATTTACTTTTATGCACTAAATAATGGTTTACGAGTTCCCTTAATGAGGTATATATTGGGTACTATGAAGTCGTAAAGAGGTGTAGGATACTTGTCATTATTTTTAAAGTGGAAGCAAAAGAAGCATGAAAAAGAAGTAGAGCGTGTTCTTGAGGAATCAATCTCAAAAAGAAAAGACTACTGGAACACAATTGGACATGTAGACGGAGACGTATTAACTCATTTGTTAAATCCCATGTTTTTTGGCGGGCCTGCTTGGCCATCTGGACGTCAAACATTTATTCGCGTTCAAAAAACAGAGACGGTTATTCTCGCAAGTGACGGCTTGTCCGATCCGTTTCAATCCCCCGAAGAAAAGAGCCGAAAGCAAGGAAAAGGTTTAGAATTCTATATCGAATGCGATGATGAATCTCTGCGCGGACCTGTATCTGATATTCAGGATCACTGGGCATTTGACCTTCTTTATCAAATGAGTCAAAATGCTGCCGCTCATCTTAATATGCTAGAACTATTCATGAAGCACGATATTCTTTCAATTGAATTTACTGATTTGGACGTACCGTCTCATTTTGTAAATGAAAATGGAGAAATTGGTGTATTGCTAGGCGTTCAGTCTCCTTCTGTTTCAGCTAGCCTCTCTTTACCTTACGAATCTATTAAACTGATTAGCATGAAGCTTCTTACACCAAACGAATTAGAGTATGTACGCGAACAAGGAGCGCAAGGACGCAGACAGCTTGCTGAAACATTTCAGCTGTCAAAAAGTTATCATATTACCA
>NZ_JBFULJ010000332.1:0-3950 GCF_056400385.1 Priestia sp. P5_B4 | reverse complement strand
GTTTAATATAAAAGCATCTTGGGACCCATACGGGCGGACTGAAGGTATTGCCATTGCAGTAACGAGCGAAGATGAAGGTTCTACGATAAGAGGTCAGCACGTGAACGTGGGAAAAGATATTATTACAACGTTAAAAAAAAATAAAACGCTTGGATGGACGTTTGTCTCAAAAGAAAAAGCTGATCACGGAGTAAAGCACGGTGACTATTATGCAAGTATTATTATTCCAAAAGATTTTTCACAAAAGCTTGGTACCGTTCTTCAAGATCGTTTGGAAAAACCAGTCATTATTTATAAAGTGAACGAAAAAATAAACGCAGTGGCGCCTAAAATTACAAGTAAAGGAGCCAGCAGCTTAACACAACAGATCAGTGAAAAATTCGTCAAAACAGCGAATGGAGCCATTTTTTCAGTGTTTAACGAACTAGGTATTACACTGCAGCGAAATTTGCCGACCATTCAACAAGTTGAACAACGGATTTTTGAACTTGAAAATCGTCTTCCTGAAATCAAAAAAGTAATTAATGAAGCGAATGACACCACTCAAAAAGCTGGAGCCATTGTATCAAAAGCTCAGGCCGCTCTTCCTGAAGTAGAGAGACTAACAGCTGACGGCGCACAGATGACTCAGCAGCTAAACACTTTTTTAACTAAAAGCGATGAAATTTTAAAAAACGCCGAGCCAACAATCAACGAAACGCTGCAGCGGGTTCAGCAACGAGCTCTCCGAGTTCAAGAATTGAAGAATCAGCTGATGGAAAAAGATATAGCACCGGMTGAAGTCAGCGCAGCAGCGGAACAGCTAAAAGGGCAGTTAACAAAACAAATTGCTGACACAGGAGAGATTCTTACACTTCTTACAGATTTAAATGCGTTATCTCAACAAAAAGTTCTTTCACCTGTTATTAATGACATAAAAGATGTAAATACGCTTTTACAGCAGCAACTTTCGGATGTAAACAGTCTGCAGCAACAAACAAAGAATGGGGATGTTCCCAATCAAAGCGTACTTGATAGGTTCAGCTCTCGCACCGATCGAGCTGTTTCTAGATTAAATGCGTTAACGAACTCATATTCTTCTACGATTGTGCCTGCTGTTGAACAAGCAATCAAAGAAGCGAAAGATAAAACGGCAAGCGCAAACTCACTGCTTGATGAAGCTAACAAAAGCATACCGGATGTTTCTAACGTTCTGTCTAAAACAGCCAGTGGCATTTTGCTTGGACAGCAGGAGCTTGGGAAAATAGCAAAAGACTTTCCGCGAATTGAACAAAACGTGCACAATATAGCAGATAAAATACGAGAATTTCAGCAAAAAGAAAATATTGAAGATATTATTAATTTGCTAAAGAATGATGTGCAAAAAGAAAGTGACTTTTTTGCTAAGCCGGTTCTTTTAAAAGAAGAAAGACTTTACCCGATTCCGAACTACGGCTCAGCTATGTCGCCGTTTTATACAACGCTTTGCTTGTGGGTCGGAGCTTTGCTGTTAGTTTCGATTTTAAGCGTAGAAGTAGCGGATGAAGAACGATTCAAAAGCTATGAAGTCTATCTTGGAAGACTTTTAACGTTTTTGTCTATTGCTCTCGTGCAAGCTTTTATTGTGACGCTAGGGGATTTATTTTTAATCAAAACGTATGTCGTAGATAAAGTGCCTTTTATCTTTTTAGGCTTGCTGTGCAGCTTCGTATTTATGACGATTGTTTATACGCTTGTTGCGATATTTGGCAATGCAGGAAAAGCGATGGCGATTGTTTTACTTGTGCTTCAGCTTTCTGCTGCAGGCGGTACATTTCCGATTCAAGTCGTGCCTGCTTTTTTTCAAGCAATCAATCCGTTTTTACCATTTACGTATGCAATAAGCATGATGAGAGAAGTGGTAGGAGGCATGTTAGCGGATATTGTCAGAAAAGACGTTACGGTTCTTCTTTGCATTTGGCTTGGCGTGCTACTCGTTGGCATTTTTCTTCATAAGCCTCTTAGTAAAACGAGCGCAAAATTAACAAAAAAAGCGCGTGAAAGTAAATTAATTCATTAAAAAAACGTTTTGGGTTTCCAGACAGAACAAAATGCGGTAGTGTAGATATAAAGGAGTGATCAGTATGGGTATATTAGATGGACTATTAGGAAATGCATCAGAAGCAGATATAAGAGGAACTGAAAAAGACTTACAAAATATTTTAATTGCCAACGAGCGAGTGGAACAAGCATATAAAGTCATTCGCGATTTAATGGTGTTTACGACGAAACGCTTAATTATCGTTGATAAGCAAGGAGTGACAGGAAAGAAAACAGATTATCATTCCATTCCTTATAAGACGATTACCCATTTTAGCGTAGAAACGGCTGGAACATTTGATTTAGATGCGGAATTAAATATTTGGGTATCGGGTTCTAGTGCACCGATCTCAAAAGAGTTTCGTAAAGATAAAAGCATTTACGACGTGCAAAAAGTATTAGCATCTTATGTACTGGATTAAAAAGTTGAGCCATGAAAAACTGGCTCAGCTTTTTTTATATGTGTGTAAAACGAGAGAGGGTACTATCTTCATTCTCGTATGCAGCTGTTTGAAAATAAGCAGGCTGTTGTCTCGCCATATTTGTTCACTTTACTCATTACCGAAATGCATGAGAACGATTTACATAATGAATTATACAGAATAAAAAAACCGTGATATGCTTTTTTTAGAGAAAAAGGAAGTGACCAACTGTGAGTTATACCGTAATTGGAACATCAGCTTTTCGCAAAACAAATGTTGCGCTTTTTGCAGCTGGCTTCAACACATTTTCGATTTTATATTGTACACAGGCCATTTTACCTGAATTTTCTAGAGAATTCGGGATATCTCCGGCGTTTGCCAGCTTGTCTCTTTCGTTAACAACCATCACGCTAGCCGTTAGCATGCTTTTTTTAGGTTCTTTATCAGAAGTGTGGGGACGGAAGAAACTGATGGGCCTATCGTTAATTTTTGCGTCATTGCTATGCATCATGACAGCATTTAGCTCTACCTTTGAAACACTATTAGTATTTCGCGTCATTCAAGGAATCGTTTTAGCAGGGCTGCCTTCTGTGGCCATGGCTTACTTAGGAGAAGAAATTGAACCAGGGAGTTTAGGAAAAGCGATGGGGATTTATATAAGTGGAAACGCCTTTGGAGGCGTAGCGGGAAGGCTTATGACAGGGGTACTCACGGAATATTTCAACTGGTCCGTAGCTCTTGATGTTGTAAGCGTAATCAGTTTACTGGCCACCTTTGTTTTTTTTATGAACTTGCCAGATTCACAAAACTTCACTTCGCGATCCTTTGAACTTCGTCAGCTTACTGGCTCTCTTCGCAGTCATCTTAAAGATAAAGGGATGCTTTGCCTTTTTGCTATTGGTTTTGCGCTGCTTGGAAGTAACGTAGCATTATACAATTATATTGGATACGCTTTATCCTCACCTCCGTATTCTTGGAATCATACGCTTGTAAGTTTTATTTTTGTTATTTTTTTTGTGGGAGTATTCAGCTCAGTCTGGATGGGGACGCTGGCGGATCGATATGGCCGGAAAAAAGTGCTGTTATGTACGATTGCTGTTACGCTTATAGGTTCAATTGTTACGCTGCATCCGGTTTTATGGATAAAAATTACCGGGCTTTTGCTGCTGACTTTTGGCTTTTTTGGAAGTCACTCCATCGCAAGCAGCTGGGTGGGAAGAAGAGCCACCCATGACAAAGCTCAGGCTTCGTCTTTGTATTTGTTTTTTTACTATGCAGGATCAAGCGTTGGAGGGACGGTGGCGGGCTTGTGCTGGAGTGCGTACGGCTGGAAAGGTGTTATTGGAAGAGCCACCCATGACAAAGCTCAGGCTTCGTCTTTGTATTTGTTTTTTTACTATGCAGGATCAAGCGTTGGAGGGACGGTGGCGGGCTTGTGCTGGAGTGCGTACGGCTGGAAAGGTGTTATTG
>NZ_JBFULJ010000331.1:0-3955 GCF_056400385.1 Priestia sp. P5_B4 | reverse complement strand
AAAAGGAACAGAACGAGCAATGCGCTACGCCTTTGAATTAGCTTCTAAAAGAAAAGCAAAAGTTACAAGCGCAACGAAGTCAAATGGAATTGTTCATTCCATGCCGTTTTGGGACGAAGTGTTTCAAGATGTTGCCAAGAGTTATTCTCATATTGAAACAGACTCACAGCACATCGATGCGCTGGCGGCTTTTTTCGTTACAAATCCAAGTCGTTTTGATGTAATTGTGGCAAGCAATTTATTTGGAGATATTTTAACAGATATCGGAGCTGCTATTATGGGAAGTATTGGCGTTGCTCCCGCTGCAAATATTAATGTGAACGGAAAATATCCTTCGATGTTTGAACCGGTACACGGGTCTGCTCCTGATATTGTCGGAAAAGGAATTGCAAACCCAATGGGACAGATTTGGACGGCTAAAATGATGTTGGATCATTTTGGTGAACAAGAATTAGGCAGTCATTTATTAGAGGTTATCGAGCAAGTGACAGAATCGGGCATCATTACACCAGATGTTGGAGGCAGCGCAACTACTAGTGAAGTAACGGATCAAATTATTTCTCATTTAAAGAAGTGAAGGTTCTAAAAGAGGCTAGGACAAAAGAATATTAGACGAAGTGAAAAACGAACCATTGATCAAAGTGTTTGATTCATGGTTTGTTTTTTTTGTGGTAAACGTAGGTTTCATGTGTGTAGGTCTTTCTAGCAGTTGGTTAGAGGGCAAGGCAAAGATTCCCGCGAAAAGCGAAGCCTTGGACGGAAATCAAAATCGATAAATACATGTTGACACTTACATATATGAACCCTATAATAGTTTGAGTTGAGATAATTCGTATACATATTATTTCTAGACTATGATTTAGTTTGTTTTAATAAATAGATACGAATAAACAAATAAAAGGAGGAAAATCATGCAGAAATCGAAATTATGGACAAAAGATTTTTTAGCGGTTTCATTGACCAGCTTTTTTGTCTTTGTCATTTTTTATATGTTAACTGTCACATTGCCGCTGTTTGCAACAGATGAACTTCATGCAAGTAAACAAAGCCTAGGGCTAATTGTGACAATCTTTTTAGTGTCCGGTATTGTGTTCAGACCGCTAGCCGGTAAGTGGATGACAACATTAGGACAAAAGAAAGTACTATTAATAGGTGTCTTTATCTTTTTAATTGGTTCTATTTTATATATGAATATTCACTCATTATCTGCGCTGCTGTTGCTGCGTGTGCTTCATGGTATTGGTTTTGGAATGAGCACAACTGCTACAGGAGCAATTGTTGCAAATGTAATCCCAGAACAGAGAAAAGGCGAAGGGATGGGGTACTATGCGACGTTTATGAACTTAGCAATGGTAGTAGGTCCGTTTGTAGGCTTAACGTTAACAAATACTTTAAGTCATACAGCGGTTTTTACCGTTGCGGTTGTATCTTCTGTTTTAGCAGTATTATCCAGTCTAGTACTTCGTGTACCTGAGGTGCAAGCTTCCTCTGCAACAAATGAAATACAGCCAGCTAAAGGTCTTGCGGCGTTTTTTGAATACCGTTCGCTGCCTATTTCTGTTGCTGGCCTTGTGGTAGCTTTTTCATATGCAAGTGTTATTTCGTTTGTGTCTATTTATGCAAAAGAAATGGGCTTTACGCAAGCTTCAAGCTTTTTCTTTGTTGTATACGCGGTGTGCTTATTAGCTTCTAGACCTTTTACTGGAAAATGGTTTGATCAATACGGAGAAAACAGCGTGGTATATCCGTCCATTTTATCTTTAGCTATCGGTATCTTTTTACTTAGCCAAGCGACAACAAGCTGGGTGTTTTTATTAGCTGGAGCATTTATTGGATTAGGCTTTGGAACGATTACATCAAGTTTTCAATCCATTGCTGTAAAAAAAGCTTCTCCTCATCGCCGAGGTGTCGCCACAGCTACGTTTTTTGTGTTTTTTGACTCCGGAATGGGCTTAGGGTCCTTTTTATTAGGCATTTTATCCACAGCAGCCGGGTATAAAGGAATGTATGTATTCTGTTCTGTTGTTGCTCTTTTAGCTATAGCAGTATACCTTGTATTGCACGGTCGAAAAAGTCAGAAACAGCGCATTATTTCTCAAAATGAATCATTAGGAAAATAACATAAATAAAAAAAGGCGTGCTCAAGGGGAGCATGCCTTTTTTATTTATGGAGCTCTAAAGAAAACGAAAACGGCTGTGAGCATATCGATATAGAAGCCTCCTGATTTCTTTAGAGATTTCTTTTATTCCACTTCTTCTTTTGTAATCCACTCACTGGACCATGTCTGAATTTCCTGAATTACCGGCGCTAGTGCTAATCCTTTGTCGGATAATGAATACTCGATTCGAACAGGAGTTTCCGGAATAACCGTACGAATGACGATTCCTTCATGCTCTAATTCTTTTAAGCGCTCGGATAAGAGCCTTCCGCTTACTGGAAGTGCTTCTTGCATTTGAGAAAACCGCTGTGAGCCGGAAAGCAGCTGAAAAATGATCAAACTCGTCCAACGTTTCGTTAGTATAGTAACAGCCTTTTCAAAACGTGGGCAGAGTGCTAAACCGTCCATGTTATTACCTCCATTCTCTTCCTATATTATAAAACAAAGTCAGTATTTTATCTAGTGTTATGTAATTTAATTACTTAAAGATTATAAATTACTTTACGTATTTATGTTTTGATTATATAATTTATATAATTATAGAAGTTAATTACTAAAAGTAACAAAAAGAGCATAAAAGCTTTACAAGATAAATGTATCGTCATATAATACTTTAAGCAAGTAAAGTTACTTACTTTTAGTAAGCTGATACATCAATTAAAAAAGATAAATGTAGTGAAGTGCTAAAAAAAACAGTTGTTCATGTGAGAGATTGAGCACAATGTGAAAATAGTAGATAAGTGAAAGACACATAAGAGGAGGAAATGACTGTGATTAACCAAAAAGTTGTTTCAATTTTAAAAGATAAAATTAACATAGTAAAAAATGAAGACCATTTTATTTATATAGTAGGACCTATTACGCTTCCTGTGAATCTGGATGGCGAGACACAAGTATTTAGTTGGTATTCATGGTTGCGTTCTGATAATGTAAAAGAAGGATCTTTAAGTACGGAAGAGCTTATTGAAAAAATGCAAGGAGCTAATTTAGCTGACATGCAGCAATCTAGTGTTCTTGTGTACGGAGATTTTCAAGAATCGCATGAGGCACTCATTCGTATGCACAGTATCTGCCATACGGGAGATATATTCGGAAGCAAACGCTGCGACTGCGGTTTTCAATTAAAACAATCAATGAAAATGATCGTCGAAAATGGGAGCGGGGCGCTATTTTATTTAGCAAATCATGAAGGACGCGGCATTGGCCTATTCAGCAAAGCAATGGCATACGTTCTTCAAGAAAACGGATTTGATACGGTAGAAGCGAATGAAGGGTTAGGATTTGAAGATGATACTCGCAGCTATAGTGATGCCATCAGCGTGTTAAAAGTGCTGCGCCAAAAACCGGTTACGCTGATTACCAATAATCCGAAAAAGCTAATCGCGCTTGAGAAAAACGGCGCACTTTTATCAGGGCGCGTTCCACTTTGGGGAGATGTATCGCAGTTTAATGAAAAGTATTTGGATACTAAAGTTAAACGTTCAGGACATTTAAAAGAGGAGGTTCTTCTTTGATCAATCACGAATTTTATATGAATATAGCTTTACAAAACGCAAAATCAACAAAAGGACAAACAGAGCCAAATCCGCTTGTAGGATCGGTCATTGTAAACGATAATCGAATCGTTGGAATTGGTACGCATTTAAAAGCTGGCGAACCGCACGCTGAAATTCACGCGCTGCGAATGGCTGGCGAACAAGCAAAAGGAGCGACTGCTTACGTAACGCTAGAGCCTTGTTCACACCACGGACGTACAGGTCCTTGTGCTGAAGCGCTAGTTGAAGCATGTGTAAAAA
>NZ_JBFULJ010000330.1:0-3971 GCF_056400385.1 Priestia sp. P5_B4 | reverse complement strand
GTCTTGAAGATTAGATATAGGGGTATTACCTATGAAGAAAAAACATATGAGAAAGGATTGTACCTATATTTTATCAAAGGAATACTTTCCAATGAATATGGCGATAAAATCAATTTATTGGATTAAAATGGTACAATTTAAGGAAATTAGTTACAATTAATATTATTAAATCAAGAGTAAAACAGAATCTATAATTGAATGTCCCTTTTAATCAAAAAAGCCTATTCTTATAGAAACTAGGCTTTTTTGATATAAAAAATCATACACTTTTGTTATAACAATTTATTATTTAGAGAAAAGTTTAGCAAAGAAACCTTTTTTCTCACTGGCAGCTACTTGCTGTTTCGTTTCTTGCAGGAGTCGAATAGAATCTGTGATTTCATTATTCCTCTTAGCAAGAGTCTCATCAATATAACGCTGCTGTTCCTCTAACTTTGTTGTTAAGGCTTGATTAAATTGTTGTTGTAACTCAAACTGCTCTCTTAGAAACCTTAATTCATCTATAATCTTTTCTTGATAGATCGGTTCAAGATCAGGCTTAAACGATTCACCCCCACTATTGAAATAATGGTTAATCTGTTTAATTGAATAATTTTGTTCTCTACTTAGTTTCTTAATTAAAATAAGTATCTCAAGAGCCTCTTTATCAAAGTAGTGGTAATTATTCTCCCCACGGATCGTTGGTATGTGGTTTTTTAACTCGTTCATCCAATTTCGAATAACTGCGGCACTCTCACCGATATGATTTGCAGCTTCTTTTACGGTTAATAACGGTTGATCCATGTTATCATCGATGTTTGATAAACCTTGCTTTTCACTTTCGTTCATGTTTTCATCCACCTTCATTAACTTAAATTAAAACATATATGCATATATAATAAAGCAATTTATCAACCTTTTAAACCTTAATAAGTACTTTCCTTAAGGTTTTGATATAGCTAGTTTTTCAAATGTAAAGTTCGATGTTCGTTTAATAAAACCTTCTTCCTTATTAAAAGTTATTCGTTATCGATTAAGGTTTTCACTCAAGTTGAACATAAGTTGAACCTAAGATACTAAAAAACTATAAACTTATATAAAAACTTCAATCTAAAGTTATATAAGTTTAACTAAAGTTCTACTTAACCTTATTTAAAAGTTAAAAATTCGCTTTATCTAAAAATATCCCTCTGTATGGAGTAAAATACAGAGGGATATTAAGATTATTATATATTTATAGTGTCATACTCTTTTGAATAGGAAATACCAAAATCTATAAGTAGCAGGTTTTAGCTTTAAACGTATTTCTTTAAGAATTTCACCACTTTATTTTCATTTGCAATATTATGCTCTAAAGATGTTATTTTTTCTTGAAGTTTTTTTTCTTTTTGTTGCTGCTCTTCTAGTTCCTTTTCTAATAAAGTTATTCTCTCTTGAAAAGGAATTGTCGTGAGATTCTTTAATAACTCATTTTGATTGGTTAGATCTAACCGAATCTTTCCACTATCCCTTGTTGAGTTTAGTTTTATATCAAAGCTATTCTTTTCATAAAAGGAGATTAATCTAGAGATGTGATCAGAATCAAAGTGAGACAAACATCCTGTTATTCTTAAATAACCTTTGTTGATAGAATGTGTAATTAAAGCGCGCATTGCCACTGATCCATAGCCTTTATTCACGCCACCAGGACTTTTGATGTCATGAATGTACACACTACACTTCGCTTTTACCTCAAAGTAAATTATACATAAGTTATTTGCAGGTGAATCCTGTGAAGGTGATTGTCTTACATATATGGTTCCACGTTCATCCTCCCTCTCAAGATAATAAGGGTACACTACCTCTCCATATTTCGTGAAGTCTTCATTCATAGCTTCCATAAGAAAAACTCCCTTGTATAAAGATTTTTT
This sequence comes from Priestia sp. P5_B4, assembly GCF_056400385.1. Lineage (NCBI taxonomy): Bacteria > Bacillati > Bacillota > Bacilli > Caryophanales > Bacillaceae > Priestia > Priestia sp. P5_B4. The sequence goes on along the minus strand of NZ_JBFULJ010000330.1, from coordinate 2,082 downwards.
TCTTAAAAAAGAACCTTACAACTTTATTAGAAAAAGGTTATAAGCTATTTTTGAGGTTCATAGACAACAGGGACTTTGTCCATTTTTATCGTTTCAGCCACGATATAACGACGATAGCCATCTTTTAAGACCTTCGATCCTTTATCAATCGTTAACGGCTTATCGAGGTGTCCTGTACGCTTCACAAACTCAATGACTTCTTCTGTTTTCACAGGGTTTGGACGTGTCTTTAAGAAAGCTTCAGGAACGATGATCTCGTCAAATTTCACAACATCCTGTGTCCCTTTTGGCTGAGTTGGTAGCTGTTTCGGTTGTGGTGCAGCCTTTTTCTCTTGCACAGGCGTTTCTTTCACTTCTGGCTGTACCGTTTCAGCTTCCTTTTTTTCTTCTTTTGCTACAGGCTGAGAAACAGGAGCTTGTTTTTCTTCCTGCTTGGTAGCTGCAACCTCTTGTTGTGCCTTAGAAACCTCTTGTTTCGCTTCTTTTTTATCTTTCGACTCATTCGCTTCTTTATCGTTTTTATTCGGGAGAACGGTAATCTGAAAGCAGATGATACCAATTTCCCCAGGGCATTCGTCAATGCGAATATCTAACGTTGGTTCGCCTTGTATTAAGATTTTTTCATGCATAATACTTTTCTTTGTGAGTCCGGTTTTATTAAAGGCTTTCTTGGCAACAAACACGGTATACGAAATAAACGTACTCTTCTTCAGACCTTTAGGCGCAGATGGAGAGCCTTTTTCACGCATATCAAAGGCAACGTAGCGATCGTATTCTCGTAATGGACCCGTCGCAGATCCTGTTAGTGTCATTTTATGTGGCATCGTGATCTCCTCCTACATAGATTTATATATTAATTATTTAGAACATATTTCTAAATAATAATATCCTAATTAAACATCAGCTTCTAAGGGATTTCTTCACTTTTTGATTAAGAAACTGAGCCTTTTAACTGGTCCTGTTGGTGCAATAAAGCTTGTTCCTCTGGTGTTAAGGCTTGTCCAAGATCTTGTTTAAGCTGCACCATTTCTAACGAACTGTACGTCGTACTGTGCTCTTGGAGTAAGTTTTCTTCTTCTGGCGTTAGTTCTTGCCCTAATTTCTGCTTTAACTCAATTATTTTTAGCTGCTGATCTAGAGGAATAGCTTTTTCTTGTTTGCACTTCTTTCCTTCCTTTCGAGCTTTCAACCAAGCAGGAACGATTTCCTTACGGATGATATGTTTAGGCGTAAATAGGGATGCTGTTTCACTTTCAGTATGTATGTCTGAATCAGATGATTGTTCTTCTGTATTCCCTTTAAGTAGATTCGTAAATTGATTGTAAGCAATTTGATAAACAAGACGGCACATTTTATCCAGTGATAGGGGAGTACCCTTACGATTCGCTTCATATACATATTTATCTAATCCAACAATGGTCCAATACGCAATTTCATGTATTTGCTCTTTTTCAATCTCAATCTCTGTATCTCGTTTTACGGCTTTTGCAGCATTTTGAATACGAGCATAAAAGTCTTTAAGTTGATGACCATATTTACCTGCATACACATTATTTACTTTCTTAGGMACACCTTTGATATAAGCAAATGACTGTGAAGCAGATATTAAATGATTATTTAAATGATTTTTAGGTAAATCAAGGTTAATAAAGGGGGACGAYGTTTTTTCGCCCTCTAAGCTTGGTSTATCAACRTTTTCRGCACTTTCTGGACTTGTCACAGGAGTTGTCACAGGAGTTGTCATTTCTTCTTGTTGAAGCGTTTGAAYACCTGTTGTATCGTGTGCAAAAAAGATTTCCTCACAAATTTGATCAAAATTCTTATGGCTTTTAAGGATAAACACATAGCTATCAGGATGAGCACCTGTTGTATCTTCTTTGATATAACGTGCCACGATCATAAACGGTGTTGCCTTTAAAGACTTCACAAAGCGAGAAACGGTACTTTGAGATACATCAAATTTTTGCATAAGTGTTTTTGATTGGATTGCTTGAATGCCCGTAGCAACAAGGTTATAAATCACGTAATCTAACATTTCCATACGTTTTTTAGGGAATACTTTATGTAAGGCCAATTGTTGTT
>NZ_JBFULJ010000329.1:0-3973 GCF_056400385.1 Priestia sp. P5_B4 | reverse complement strand
CCACATTTTTTCTTGTGATCTTTGTTCTTRCAYCCACATTTTTTCTTGTGATCTTTGTTCTTACACCCACATTTTTTCTTGTGATCTTTGTTCTTACACCCACATTTTTTCTTGTGATCTTTGTTCTTGCATCCACATTTTTTCTTGTGGCCTTTATGCTTGCATCCACATTCTTTCTCGTGGTCTTTATGCTTGCATCCACATTCTTTCTCGTGGTCTTTATGCTTGCATCCACATTCTTTCTCATGGTCTTTATGCTTGCATCCACATTCTTTCTCGTGGTCTTTATGCTTGCATCCACATTCTTTCTCGTGGTCTTTATGCTTGCATCCACATTCTTTCTCGTGGTCTTTATGCTTGCATCCACATTCTTTCTCGTGGTCTTTATGCTTGCATCCACATTCTTTACAGTTGGAGCTTTTTATACATTTTGCAATGTAATAATCCCTCACTCTATCACTTCCTTTCTTTGGATTCCTTGTTATTATATTCAGTGATCTTAAAAATGCTTGTATGCTTGTCTTAAAATTTCTCCTAAATTTTTTTATGTTCCTTTTAAGTTACAAATCGCCCAGAAAGGAAATAGAATAATGTTATTACTACTTATTTTCTCTCAAAAAAAAAACCTAATTTCCAATTAGTTTTTTTCTACTTCACCAATTTTAAATAAAATGAGTTTTTATTAATTTTGTTTTATAAAGTTTTCTAGATAAAAAATCTTCTAACATAGCGAAGATAACTTGTGGTTTAAAATATAAAGAATTCAATAAATTTCTAAAAATGTCTACCGCGATGTCAAGAGATCCTTACAGTTTCCTTAAATACACTAATCAAAGAACTTATATACTCGATATTAGTCTGAATAACCATATAAAATGAGCCTATTACTTACTAAATATGTAGAGTTCTTGTTTAGTTTATAGAGGCCTAAAATATCTCCAAAAAGATACTTATAATGTGAAAATGTTTTAAATTCTAAACATTTAAATTTATTACCAAAAAATCAGACTGTTAATTGACAGCCTAATTTTTTGGTAATACACCCGGTATCACCTTTCAAAACAGGTATAGAAATATCAGCAGAATAATTTACCAAGCTTCCTTATTATCTTCTACGTAAAAAATACCAGCAATGTTGTCGCAGCATTCAATAAACGTCCCTTTCACAGGAATCGATTCTAGATCAGAATCCATCATTTCTCTGTCAAAGCTGAAAACTCCTAATCCTGTATCAGGGTCGAAACTTTCTAAAGTAAAAATAGTTGGCTCCATCCCATCAACTGACACAGGTTGTGAAGTAGACTTATTTAGTAACAGTAGCTTATTTTCATACTCTGACAATAAATCCGTATCATCGCTATTAGCAATTTGATCTAATAATTCACAAACACAGCTCTTATATAAAGGTTCATTATCTTCCCATAATGCATCCGTACTTTCATCTAGCGTGTCAACGTCTTCATCGGATACATCTACATCTTCGTATGGTGTAACAATTCTTTCGTACAAAGTATCAGTGCTTATTCTTTGAACAACCTTTGCTTTTTTAACTTTAATTTCTTTCATAATATAATAATTATTTTCCTCTTCAATTAAGTTCATGGTAAACCTCCTTCAAAATGGACACACTTGCTCATTACTAAGTTCCGTTAACTTAACGTATTTCTCGCTTATAAACATTAATTAATTAACTAACTACATAGATAAGATACAAAATGTATAAACCTATTTTTATTTCTAGACTATAATTAACATCATTTAATGGAATTTTATTCAACAGCTTAAAAACTCTTTGTTAGGTGACAATCATGGAATATATGTATTCATGTACTAACAAAAGTGTGCCTATACAAGCCTAAGAATTTCTCACAAAAAAATTTTTCCCTTTTTTTAAAGTAAATAGAAATTTTTTTTGGGGGATTAAATAATATAAGAGGCTATTAAGGAATGTTAGTAGCCTCTTTGTTTTTAATTAAATTCTTTCTAAGAATAAATAAGTGAGTATTCTAGAATTCAGAAGTTTTATATACGATGGGAGATAAGTGAAGAAATTAGGGGGAAGTTTATACAATTATTTATATGAAGAGTAGTAATCAGTCTTATCCTTATTGCAAATTAGGGTTCTCTTAATACAGTTGGTCTTCCTATTGAGTGATATTCGACACGAAAACAATTTGCATCCTTTAGTGAAAAACAATTGCGTCCATCAAAGACAATCGGATTTTTCATTAACTGAACTGCCTTCTCTAAAAAAAATTCAGTGATCTCTTTCCACTCTGTTAAGATAAAGACAACATCCGCCTCTAGAAGCGCTTGTTCCAAAGAATCTACATAATTTATTTCTTTTGGTAAAATCTCTTTTGCTCTTTCAATACCTACTGGATCGTACCCAATTATTTGGGCACCTTCCCTCAATAATTGCTGTGCAATATAAATAGAAGGGGCTTCTCTCATATCATCAGTATATGGCTTAAAAGTTAATCCTAATAAAGCTATCTTCTTGCCAATTAAACTGCCAAAGCGTATTTTTGCTTTTTCTACCAGCACCAACGGCTGCCTTTCATTCACTTTAATAGTAGATTTAATAATTTCTAGGTTATACTGAGCATTTTCAGCAATCTTAACCAATGCACTATTATCTTTTGGAAAGCAGGAACCTCCATATCCAATACCAGCGTTTAAAAAGTGTGAACCGATGCGTTTATCAAGTTTCATTCCTTTTGTAACATCTTCAATATTCGCTCCAACTTTATCACATATGTTAGCTATTTCGTTTATAAAACTGATTTTTGTTGCTAAAAAAGTATTAGATGCATATTTTATCATCTCAGCACTGTAAATATCTGTTTTGAATACAGGAATATTTAATGGCTTATAGACTTCTTCAAGAATATTTGCAGCTTGTTCATTGTCATGCCCAATAATAATTCGATCTCCATGAAAAGTGTCATTTATTGCTGATCCTTCACGTAAGAATTCAGGGTTGGAAACAACCTGTATTTTAAATTCAGTTGTTAGATTATTCAAGACTATATCTTTTATATGCATGTTAGTTCCAACTGGAACTGTACTCTTCGTAACAACGATTGCATCGTTTGTTATATTTTGAGCAATATCCTTGGCGGCTTGTTCAATAAATTTTAAATTGGCTGAACCATCAACTTCTTGTGGAGTACCGACAGCTATATATATAATTTGCTTGTTAGCCAAACCTGCTTTATGACTTGTAGTAAAGTTTAACCTTTCTTTTTGAATATTTTTTACCATCAATTCATCCAATCCTGGCTCATAAATTGGTGAATTTCCTAATCTCAAGCTTTTTACTTTTTTCTCGTCTATCTCAATACATGTAACATTATGGCCTATTTCTGATAAACACACTCCTGTTACCAGACCCACATACCCTGTACCTATTATGGCTATATCCATGAATGTCCTTCCTTTCTTTAACATGCTGATTATTTGTTCTCAAATAAAGTTCTGAAACTAGTATTAAATTGTTTCATTTAAAAATAAAATCAGCTAAATGTTAAGTTAATAGTGGATGATTTAACACAATTTAGTATTATCCACTTTTATTAGTTTAATCAGAAACGAAATTCCTCTATTTCACTTATAACCAATATATGTTGAATTCTTTTAGTGTTATAGGCATTTAACATAATGTACAAAGATATTTTTAAAGAAAGATAAAAGTATATAGGTATTCTTAATAAGACTATTAACATTGCCACTGGGCATGTTATAGAATCGTTATTATCTCAAACATATTTAAAAAATTTATTCCATAATATTATTTTAGTTCCAGAATTTCCACCATTTTTTATCAACTTCTGACTGTGGTGCTTGTTGTGGCTGYGGTGCTTGTTGTGGCTGCGGTGCTTGTTGTGGCTGCGGTGCTTGTTGTGGCTGTGGTGCTTGTTGTGGCTGCGGTGCTTGTTGTGGCTGCGGTGCTTGTTGTGGCTGCGGTGCT
>NZ_JBFULJ010000328.1:0-3979 GCF_056400385.1 Priestia sp. P5_B4 | reverse complement strand
TCAAAAAACGACATGTTGCCAATTTTCACGCGCAGCTCTCCTGGGCGAATTGGCGCGTTTCGATTAAGCCCTAGTGCAGTTCTTCTAAATTCATCTGCGCTAATCGTCAGCCCAAGCAGCACCTGTCCGTCATCAAGCATCAGCTCATTTACTTTTACTTGAATGCCTTGGTCCGTTGCTGTTTCATTTACCGTTTTTTATAGCTGCTCAAGCTGCCTTCAGGCTTGTTCATAAGCAGCTCGATTTGCTGGCCAATTTGCTGACTGATTCGCACAGCCGATGCCCATACCGTTTCATTTTGCATCATCACAGGCGTCACAGCAAGCAGCAGCACCGCAGCGGCGATCAGCGGACGCGCTTTTTTTCGAGTCGGCTTTATGTCACGCTTTAAACGTTTTTTCATACGCTTTTTCTCGCTTGCCGTTAGCTCAATTTCTTCATATTCATCAAAATCTACAGAAGATCCATTTAATAAGTCGTATTGATTTTTCATCTTTGTCCCTCCTTATTTCTTATTTGAAAATCGCTTTTAACTTTTGGCGTCCGCGCGACAGCCGGTTGTATAAATTGCTGATGGTAGTCTGCTGCTTTTGAGCAATTTGCTTCAGCTCGACTTCCTGTAAGTAATACGCTTTAAACAGCTCGCGGTCTCCTTCGCTTAAGTGACCTAAAAGTTCTTCCACGTCGTTTGTTTGAATGTTATGAACTTCTGATGTTTCACCCACTCCCGCTTTGCTAAGCGATTCGTGCTGCGTTTTTATATATTTGCGCTGATAGTCAATGGCTTTGTACTTAGCAACAGCTGCCACCCAATTTTTAAACGTATTTTTCTCCGAATCAAAGCGATCAATATGATGCCACACCGCTAACAATACGTCGTTTACACACTCTTCTTCATAGCTTTTCAGCGTGCCTAAATGCTTGCGTACAATGGCCGTAATTAACCCTCCGTACTGATCGATTAACAGCTCTAATCCTTTTTCTTTTTTTCGCGTTATACATGCAACAATCCAGTCATCTTCCATGACATTGCTCCTTTCCGCTTGCTTTTACACCTATTAATACGGATTCTTTTTACAAAACCTATCAATCTTCCTAAATTAAATAAAAAATAAGCTTGTTCCGTATTTCTCCCGCTGGTAAAATAAGCTAAAACCTTTGAAGGAGGCCGCTATGATTACCTATCCTTTTCTTACATCTAACCCTACCATCGGCGTAACTGCACCTTCTTCTGGTGTACCTCAAGCTCTTCATTCCATGTTTTCTTTATCGTGTGAACGCATGAAACAAAAAGGCTTTTCTGTTATACCGGGAGAAACCGTTTGGACGCAGCATAAAGCAAAATCCGCTTCTCCTAAAAAACGTGCAAATGAGCTTCAAGCCATGATTGCTGATGAAAACATCGATATCATTATTCCTCCTTGGGGAGGCGAGCTGCTGATTGAAATGCTTGAACATCTCGACTTTACAAAATGGACAGCAAAATGGGTGCTTGGCTATTCTGACACCAGCGTTCTTTTGCTGGCTATTACACTTAATACCGGGATTGCAACGGCTCATGGAACCAACTTTGTGGACTTGCGAGGAGAGCACTGGGATCCAACCACTGCGCTGTGGCAGCAGGTGCTGACGACCAAAAAAGGAGAAAGCGTGACTCAAGTTTCTTCTGATTGCTTTCAAAAAGAATGGCAGCATGACAACCCGTCACCATGCGTGTTTCATTTAACGGAACAAACCACTTGGAAGCATACGGAGTTAAGCGACGTGCACATCGAAGGGCGTCTTCTCGGAGGATGTATTGACGTGATTAGGCACTTAGTAGGAACTCCTTTTGGAGATGTAAAAACGTTTCGAGAAAAATACATTCCTGCTGAGCCGGTCATTTGGTACTTTGACAACTGTGAACTGACGACGGCTGACCTTCGCCGTTCACTTCTTCAGCTTAAGCTAGCGGGCTGGTTTGATAACTGCTCAGGTATTTTATTCGGCAGAAGCAGCGCTAATAAGCCCGTTGATTCCTACACCGCTGAAGACGTGTATCATGACCTTGCCTCTGACTTACATATTCCAGTTATCTATGACATTGACTGCGGCCACCTCCCTCCTCAGCTCACGCTTATTAACGGCGCGTATGCGAGTGTTAACGTAGAGAAGAACAAAGGCACAGTCGTTCAATACTTTACATAAAAAAACAAGAGAACTTTTTTGTTCTCTTGTTTTTTCACATATTCGTCATCAATAATATAAACGTCCCAAATAAGAAAAAGTTGCGCCAAACCACGAGTGGTAGTACTCTTTTTGCTTTCTTTCAAACTTCCATTCTTCGAAACCTCGAATTACGTATAGGAAAAAAAAGAAAAGAAACATAAAAACCGAGGTGTAGGCTGGAGGTATAACGAAGATGAGCACTAAAAACGAAGCAAGCATTACCATTTCAATTGTGACAAACAGCGGACGCCTTCCTTTAAAGCTTCTCCAATAGCTTTTTTTTATCTTTGTACGCAGCTTTTTTCGCATGACAAAATCCAGAAAGATATAAACAACTGCCAGAATCAGCAAATACACAAGCGTCATTTTCATTCCTCCTTCCGACCTGAAATATCCTTATACTTCCATTTTAAAGAAGTTCCCATAAATTTCAAGACTCTAAAAAATCTTTACACAACTTATTAGTGCAAGCATTCATATATTCAAAAATCGCTAATATATTGACTAATGTACAGGTTAAATTCTCTGTATAAACTCACCTAGAGGGGGACATCAAGTTATGAGAATAAAAGAAGTGAAGCAAGGTGCACTCGCAGCGCTGAAAAACCGCTGGGGATTTGCCGTACTGCTTACGTTCGTTACGTATTTAATTGCTGCCGGTATTCCAGGASTTATTGACTTTTTAATCAACGGATTTCCAAGCGGGTCCGAAACCGAATACTCTCAGTCTACCTTAGCTAATATTGTATCCCTGCTGCTCGTACCGCTCTTTTTCTCTTACTACTGGGTACTATTGCGTCTGGTGCGAGGAGAAAGTGTACGTGTAGGAAACGTGTTTGATTCGTTTTCATGTGCGGGATTATACTTTAGAACCCTCGGACTTTACTTGCTAACGATTATTTATACCGTGCTATGGAGTATTTTATTAATTATTCCTGGCATCATCAAAAGCCTTGCCTATTCACAGGCTTACTACGTATTCCGGGATAACCCAGATTATTCAGTCAACCAGTCTATTACTGAAAGCAGACGATTAATGAACGGCTACAAGTGGACCTACTTTTTACTTGTTTTAAGCTTTATCGGCTGGGGAATTTTAAGTATCATCACGCTTGGCATTGGGTTACTATGGCTCGTTCCGTATGTAACGACTTCGCTTGGCGTATTTTATGAAAAGCTAAAAGCAAATGAAACTGAAGYTGCTGAATAAACGAAAAACCGTATTCGAGTTGCGAATACGGTTTTTTTATGGATAGCTTTACGCTGCCTGGTCTCCTCCATCAGAGGGCTTTAACTTTTGATTCTTCGCTTTTTTATTCACTAAATAAATACTGATAATAATAAGCACCAGCCCTACAAGAAGTGACGACGTAAACGGTTCGTCTAAAAAGAGTGTGCCGATGACAATTGAAATAATCGGAACAAGAAAATTAAAGGACGCCACTTTGCTGGCCTCTCCTTTACTGATTAAATAAAAATAAATGAGCCACGCAACAGCAACAGAAAACAGTGCTAAAAATAAAAGCAGCAGCATAGATGATGAATTCCACACCATATGAGACCATCCTTCCACTCCGCTTCCGGCTGCTGTCATAACCACTCCGCCGACAAGACTTTGAACGGTAATAAGCCAAATGCCATCTACACTGTCGCTAATACGCTTGATATAAACGGTTCCAATCGCCCAGCTCAGTGCCGTAAGGACAGCTAAAAGAATTCCAACGGCTGAAGCATTAGCAGATAATTCTCCCGTGCTGATGGTAGCTACACC
>NZ_JBFULJ010000327.1:0-3983 GCF_056400385.1 Priestia sp. P5_B4 | reverse complement strand
ATCAGCATTCCGCCGCCTCCCCCAAGTCCTGATCCGTACGGTTCCACAACGCCAAGCGTGTAGGAAATGGCAATAGCTGCATCAACTGCTGTACCGCCTTGTTTAAGAATTTCCATACCTACTTTTGTGGCGCGAGGATCTGAAGTACTTACTGCATATTCTTGTTTTGGAAACATAAATTGATAAACACATACACCTACTATGAGTGAAAAGATGACAATGGAAACAATAATTGCATTACGTTTATTTATCATCTTTTACCTCCTCTGTGTATGACGGGCTATTAGTTAGCTTGCGCTTCGTTCTTTTTGCGCTCCTCTGCATGTTTTATAATGCGAGAATGATCTAAGTTTAATTCAAACTTGTTTCGTTCTTTTTCTAACAGTTCAGGGTTTGAAGAAAACTTGTTTAAATCGTTATAAATACGCTTCATGCGCCAAGGGTTATCTGTTGGAGTTGGTGTACCTGCTTTAATAACCATTGGAATAACATCAATTTTAGCTTGGCCCTGCTTATTTAAATGATACTGAACCATCGCTGTATTTTTTGTACTTGACCACCCTTGGTCAAAAATAAAGTTTCCTAAGCTATAGAAAATAACCGAACCTTTATATACGTCATATGACTGTAAAACGTGCGGATGGTGACCAATGATAATGTCCGCACCAGCGTCTACCATCGCTTTTGCTAGCCCTTCTTGACGAGGACTTGGCTGTGCATCGTATTCTTCACCCCAGTGGGCATTTACTACAACTAAATCAGCATTTGCTTTCGCTTGCTGAATCGTGCTGAAAATAAGATCCGGATCTGCTTTTAAAATCCCTGGGTTGTTTTTTCCAGCCGACATTCCGTCTGAATGTACATCCGTAAAACCTACGGTTGCAATGCGAATACCGTCAGCATCTTTATACGAAATATGCTTTGCTTCTTCAGAGTTACGGCCAGCACCAACAAAATCTAATTTGTTTGCTTCAAAAGTAGAGATCGTATCTTCTAACCCTTTTGCACTGTAGTCCATTGAATGGTTGTTCGCTAAGTTTAATACGTCGAAACCTGCATTTTTAACAGTCGCTAGATCAGCAGGCTTACTATATAAATGAATACCTTTTTCCATTGCTTTATATGAATCTACGTCATTTGTTAAAATCGGTGTTTCGTAGTTCCCGCTTACGTAATCCGAATTTTTAAAGAACGGCTCCACGTTGCGGAATACAAAATCTTCTCCGTAGCGTTCAGTTACTTCTCTTACATGGCGACCCATCATAATGTCTCCGACCATAGTCATCGTTAAATCATTATTGGCCTCTGGATTAGCCGTCTCAGGGTTTTCAAGAGCATCCGAACGCTCCATCCATCCTGAAAGAGCTAAAATTACGATTAAAATTGGCGTTAAGATAAGAGCTTGCTTGCCCGTTGTAGGCTTTGTTTTCTTTATAAACATCAATACTTTTTCTTGAAAGTTTAATTTTTTCTCTTTCAACGCTTTCACCTTCCTTTACCAGCTGCGGTTTGTTTGTGTATTAAAATAAATAATAAACTTGCATAATTCCAAATGTTACACCACTTAATAAAACCGTTGTTCCAACTGTTAAAGGAAGACCTTGCTTTTGCATTGTATTTGCAATTAAGCCCGGTACAATGATACCAATTCCGCGTAATTCAAACACTTCAAATGGCAAGATCGGGAAGAAATAATCAAATGCAACTTTAATCACAATACCCGTAATTAACATCGCTGTAAATTTGCGACGTCCATATAAAATAACTACTTTTGAGATTCCGTATACGACGATAACATAAGTTAAAATACTAATTAAGAAAATCATTAAAATGGTAATTGGCTGATCAAATACAAGAGCTAAATACCCTGGTACGATAAGACCCGCTGGCAATACGCCCGTTTTTTCTGTAAAAATTAAGCTTRGTGTAACCCCTAACACAAGGGCGATATATAAATCTGATCCGAACATGAAATGGCCTCCTAGATTAAACTGCTTTTCTCATCTTTTTCATTTCAATAATAGCTTCAACAAGCGGCTCGGCTGAACCGTGGATATTTCCGACACCGTATACGATACGATCTTTTAAATAAGGCTTCATGCGCTCTAAAATTTCTTCTGTAGAAGCGCCTTCCATATCCCAGAATTCTTTTGTTGGCAATTCGCCTCTTTGATATGCTGCAGCGATTGGTGAGGTCGTCTGACCAATTGCAATCATTACGTCCGCTTCAATGTATGGCATTACATCTTCAGCAAATTGCTCCGTGCGATCTACACGGTCCGGACGGCAGTTCATAATGACAATAGGAAGCTTTTCACTATAGTTCATTGAATCTACACGTTCCCAAATACGAAGCGTGGAAGAAGCGTCGTTGGCAGCAAATCCATTCACTAAAAAGGCTGGATTTTTTTCATCGCCAAACGTTGTAATTCTCATAGCTCCTGGGTCAGGCTGAGCATTTAACATTCCTCTCATCGCTGTTTCAGCATCGATACCAAGTGCTTCTGCTACTGCTAAACCGATGGAAGCATTATCAGGGAAAACCATATAATCAAATTCACGTAAATACGCTTCAGATACTTTATCATTGTCAGCTACAATAACTTTTGTGTTGCGCTCTGCGGCTATTTTTTTATAGTATTCCAAATATGGACCTTCAATTGTAACAAGGTGGCCATCGTAAGGAATAGTAGCAGTGAACGCTTGAGCAACTTCATCTAGAGTTGGACCCATTACATCCATGTGATCTTCTAGTACGTTTACAATAACGCCTACCTTGGCTTGAATCAGCTGATTTTGGAATGTGATTTGATAATCAGGCTGTACAGCCATACATTCACAAATAAGAGCTTCCGCGCCAATATCGGCAACTTCATTTACCACTCGTCGCTGTTCTCCAATGTTCGGACCTTCTTTACGACGAATAATTGGTTCTTCTTCACTTGTATGCCAGTAGATCATACGCGCTTGTGTTCCTGTCGTTTTTCCTACTGTTTTGTAACCTGCTTCTTTTACAATACCTGTAATCAATCGTGTAACGGTGGATTTTCCGCGAATACCATTAACATTCACTCGTACAGGAATTGAATGCAGCTTGCGTAAATGTCTGCGATACTCCCAAACGCCATACCCTACTAAAAATAGGCAGCATAGGATAATTAAGATCATGTTTCATTCTTCTCCTTCCAAACTTCTCCTGTTGGATACGTTATGAATGCTTTTGATTCATAATGATAGATATACGATTTCATAGTTTCACTCCCTTTATATATGTATGGGAGCTAATCAATTAACAGCGCTAGCATGCTGCTAAAACACCTGCTTTGAAAAATGGACTCGAGTACCAATTTCAACAGCTCTAAAACTATCATCTGCGCTCATTAGTGGTCAATAGCTCAAATGTTATATATTCTTACAATTCCGATTGTCTATTTACAGAATTAAAAACTCATCGTTTTATTTAAAATTTACAGAATAGGTCTAAAGTTTATTTACCTATAAAAATACCATCGATACCTTTTTTTACCATAACAACAGGAATATTTTATACACCACTCTTACAATTAACACACGGAAATATTACGTAATTAAAAATTTCTTAACTTTAGAAAACGTTTTGTAATATAAAGGCGGGATAAAAAATATTTTATCCCATTAATTCCTTTTTATGGATATGCCAATTGAATTTGTCTAACAACCGTACTTGTAAGGATGATAGATAGATATAAAAGTAAAAAAAATACATTTATTTATCATTTTATGCTTACATTTAACTTGCTTAAATAGAAAGGACATTAAATATTTTTTTCTAATTATATAAGTATTTAGACTCCATATGCTCCTAGTTCTTTTGTTGTAATTTTATAGATTTCCTTTATTTAATAATCAATTAAGTAAATCTAAATCTCTTGACTATGGCCTCTTTTCCTATTTTTATTTCAATATTTTCTGAATCTTTCTACCGATAAAGGCGTCTTTGGTCC
>NZ_JBFULJ010000326.1:0-3988 GCF_056400385.1 Priestia sp. P5_B4 | reverse complement strand
ACAATAAGCTTGTCGGAAAAAGGAGAAACGGTTGAATTTGTTACACTTCTTGGTACAGTTCCTGTTAGTATAGAAGTAACAAATTCAACCGTTTCTCCTTTTTCCGACAAGCTTATTGTTGCGCTTTTTCATTTTTTAAATTCCATTGATGTGACACTTATTGGACATGCTTTATCTTTATCCATGAGGACAGATTTAGCTACTTATTACAGTAAATTAATTGGAGAAATATTAATTTATGCTGGAAAGGGCTTTAATATTATGGTCAACCGGGAATGGCTAGAACAACCTCCTCAAGCACCAAATAGAAAGGCTTTAAAAGGAAAGTAAGTTAATTAATAAGAAGATTCTACTTGAGAATGTTGAATAACACTCTAAAAATCCGTTATATAAAAATGCTTCAAAAAGCCCTTGATGAAAGGGCTTTTTAGCATGCTAGGTTCAATAATGTCTGTTATATTAAGTAAATAGTAGGTTATTTCATAAAAGTAATCAGTTTAACTGTTTACTCTTAGTGACTAAAAATGGATATATTTATATATTTTACCAAAAGGTCGGCTTACCGACCATAAACCAAAGCATAGTCATTAATAGAATGATGTAAATCCAAATAGATCGCTTTAGTTTAGTTGCCAGTTCTTTTTTATTATGCCCTTCCTCCTTGTACTTTCGAAGAGTGGGGGAAAATGCACGGGCCAGAAAGAACAATGAGCAAAAGAGGAAAATCAGTGTCATTATAATCCATGGAGTGGTCCACGTCCATGGACCACACATAACAAGGAGTATCCCTGTTATAACGAGAACATGGCCTGTATGTTTTGCGAGCCTAACGACAGATTGAAACGTGCTCAAATAGGCATTCGTTTCTTCTTCTCTTGAATTATGTAGTTTTTTAACGAGTGGCAAGAGAATAAAGAAAGGACCAATAGATAAAATGACACTAGAAACATGAATATATACTAATATACGGTACAACAAATCCATTTCTTTTACCTATCAATCGTTAACTGATCTGAACTCATGCACCCATACCCTCATTTGAGGAAGCCAGGGCATTCCAGGATGATAAGATAAAATAGATTGCTTATATTCCTCTACCGTATCATAGCCCTCCTGGCGAGCATTTTCATCCGTTAATTCACCTAGTGATTGAGAATAAACCCGTTCCACTATAAACTTTTTATCCCCTAAAACCATTATCTCTCCTATATCAGCATACCTTCCATTTCGGCGAGTTGCTGTTTTTCTGCCCTTGAGTACTTTTTTTACATCATCCGGCATCGTTACAAGTCGATCGATTGTACATGTTTTTGGTGGCAATTCATTTTGTGCTTCATAATTATTCATTAAAAAACTCCTTTCATTTCTTGTTTCTTATTTAATGTATCACACTTCCAATAACAAACTTCATTTAAATTTATTAGTTTGAAATTTCCTCTAATAAATCTGTTATAATTTATCCCTTTTCTTATTCGATAATCTAATAATAGAGCTTTTTCTTTAATTGCGTATTCCGATAAAATTCATTATGTTAACTAGCATTCCTATTTGAAATTATTTAAAATCTCGTTCAACTGAGCAGGTTTGTTGTCCACAGATTGACTTGATAAGGTTCTCAATAGAGGCAATCTTTTTTCATTTTATCAATTTTTTAGAATAAGAGATTTTTAATTGGAATATTAGTATTTTAGAGAGGAAAACAGTTTGATAAGGTATTGGTGGTGAAAGTTATGTGTAGGATTATTATCCTTTTGATGAACTAGAACAGTTTAATTTATAAACCTTAAGGGATGTTTATTTATGGTTATAAATAGAAATAAAGATGATAGTTTAATTGGAATCCTTCTATACATTGTATCGATAGGGATTTTCCACCTTACTGACTTAGCTGCCGAGATGAGCTTATGACAATAAAAAAGATAATTTCTCAATTAATAGAGAAGCGTAGAACTTGGGGTTATGGTGCTGCTATAGCAGTAACACCTTATCTGTTAATCAAAATTGCTTGGACTTTCGGACTCTTCATGCCGACCCAACAAATGGGTGATATAAGTTGGCGCACTGCAAACGCCATAACAATGGTGCTCGCCGCAGTTGGTATCCTGTTAGCGTTCGCGTTCAGCATGCCTTGGGGAGAGAGGCTACCTGCCTGGTTAGTTACCTTTCCCGTTTGGGTAGGTACTGGCTTACTTATTCCTATGTTGTTGTTGGCACCAGTTCTTGGTCCTGCTGCTATGATACGTGATCAGAAGACAGGAGTCGCAAACGTTTGGGTATATGAGCAGATTTTTGTAATAATTTCACTGGTTGGAGCCGGCATCTGCCTACCCCTTGCTTTAGCTGGATATGCCAAGACGCGTTGGCCAGAGGCATTTGTTGGTCCAATCGCTATCGATTTACTTCCAGGCAATAGTCAGAAACTGTATATCTCCTTGGCTAGACTTGTTGCGGCTGGCTGCATCCYGCTTGGATTCATTAAGGTATTCTGGGCTGCTGGTGGAACTATTGGCATCACCCCAGCTATGTTAGATAACCGAGATTTATGGTGGCACCTATTGTCATTGAGTACCGGTGTGTGGTCCTTTGCAGGGTCTTGGGGTTTATTGGTACTAACCACCCGCCGCGGGTCAAAGAGTTTTTTTTCACCTATGGCTACAGCATGGATCACGTYGGGAATGCTGTTCTCATATAACCTCTTCAATTGTTTGTCCGCCACTCGCCCTGATACGCAACCTGCACCGGAGTACCCACTTGCACATGTACTGACCACAGAGTTAGGTAGCGTCTTAGGAGTTATGATGATAATGGTCATCCTGATGGTATTGCATGACCGCCGGAGAGCAATGCGCAGCGCGGCATAAAATCAAGAAGTTAAGATTTGGGTGGGAAGAAATAATAAAAAGTAATTCCGAAAATACGTTTTATGGTAACTACAAATGTATAGGATATAAAACAGAAAAACCAACCTGGGAGCTGGAGCTCTAAAGGTTGGTTTTTCTGTTCTTGTAAACGGAGGATAGGAGAATTACTTATGTGATACCTCACGGTGTCTTGGACAGTTTGCACAAGTACTTAAAAAGTTATGTACTGAATTGTATTTTTGTTGATTCTAAAACCACCACCTGTTAATATCAGTACTTTTGATGATCCACCCTTTCGCCCAATTAATTATGAATACATTCATTTGCTGTCTTAGACTATAAGGTTATTTCAGTGTTGTATTCATTCTTTACTTCGAGTAAGTCTTTTTTGCTCAAACTGTTTCTCCTGGTAGCGTTGATAGAACCAAATAGCAATAGCTAGCCAGCAACCACTAGCAAAATAGCCTCCAATAACGTCGCTAGGATAATGCACGCCTAAGTAAATACGACTAATACCTATTGCTAAAATCATTATAATGCTAATAACGATTAAAAGTGTACGTCCCCAGCGAGTAGGAATATGACGCCAGAGCAAAAACGAAAGGACTCCATAAACAGCAAAGGCACTCATAGCATGTCCACTTGGAAAACTATAACCGTTGATTTCAATTAACCGATGGAAATCAGGACGCGCACGGTGAAAAAGTAGTTTTAGCAGCTCATTGAGAATTGGAGACCCTACAATAATTGCAATAAATAAAATAAGCTCTGTTCGATGTTTTAATACTTTATAGAGAAAAACCAAATTAAAGAGAGAAATCACTGCAACGGATGGCGTAGAACCAATGAAAGTAAAGCACTTCATGATAGTCGTTAAACCAGGAGTTTCGAACCCTTGGATAAGCGATATAATAGACCGATCAAATGCCACAATTTTTGATCCACTAATTAAAATAGCCATCCCACTAAAACAAATAAGGGACAACACGCTTAATATAAAAGCAAGTGTAAATTGAAATTTCAATTTCATACTAGACACCTCTAATTTCTGTCCTTTATCAAGTTACTTTTGATGAAAATTGATATGATAAGATCTTTTTATTACTAGATTTTGATGTTTCTTTGCT
>NZ_JBFULJ010000325.1:0-3990 GCF_056400385.1 Priestia sp. P5_B4 | reverse complement strand
GTGTCTGATGATTTAAATCTTCTTATTTTTTTAAATTAAGATGTAATCGATTACAAATGGTTGGAAAAAGAATTGCTTAATATCCGATTAAAAAGGGATTTTTAATTTGTATTTCTGGTAAGTACAATCAATTACAAGTACAGGTAGTAAAAGCAGCTTCTTCTTATAATAAATTAAAAAATACAGTCTTTTTCTAGAATGTTTTGTAATCGATTACATGTATCTTGGCTCAATTATTTCTTATCTAAATTAATTTAGGGAGGTGATGAAATCTCAGTATTAATACACCATGTACTCATAAGGAATCTTTAAAGATAGGGGAGAAACCATGAAACTAGGATATCAGACAAATACGTGGGGCGGGGTAGTAGGGCACCCTGCCGGAGTCACTTCGATAAAAGACCTTTATTACCTTGCAAATGGATCAACAGAAGAAGCTTTAAAAGATATTGCAGAAGTTGGATATAAAGGATTTGAAATGTTTGACGGAAACCTAATGGAATTTAAAGATAGAAAAGAAGAATTTAGAGCATTGCTGAACCGTTACTCTTTAGACTTTATTGGAGTTTACACTGGAGGGAATTTTATTTTCCCGGATATTTTGGAAGAGGAATTATTAAAAATTGATGAGGTTGCGGCTCTTGCCTCTGAACTAGGAGCGCAGCATCTAGTAATTGGCGGAGGAGCTATCCGTACGAATGGTGTTTTAGAAAGTGATTACGCTGATTTAGGCAATGCTCTTAATCGAGTAGTAGTAATTGCAGAGAAATATAATCTTATTCCAAGCTATCACCCGCATTTAGGAACAAACGTAGAGGCCCCAGACCAGTTGGACAAATTAATGGCACTAACAACGATTAATTTATGTCCGGATACAGCGCATATCGAAGCAGGTGGAGGGAATCCGGTAGAAGTAATTAAAAAATATGCAGATCGCATTAAATATATTCATTTCAAAGATTATTATAATGGAGAATTTCTTCCTTTAGGAGAAGGACATCAAAAGTTTGATCAGATGATCCAAGTGCTGGATGGAATTGGGTATGATGAATGGCTTACAGTAGAATTAGATAGCTRTAATGATCCGAAAAAAGGAGCAGAAATCAGCTTTAACTTCTTATTAAGTTTTGAAACGGCAAATAAGTCTTAAGGTCAAGAAGAAAGTAGCAGAGATAATATATTAGGAACTTGAAGCCTAATTTACCATAACGATATAGCAGATATTATTTAAAAGATAGTAGATCGGAATAAATAGACTACTTTCATAGGAGGAGAATAAAAATGAAAAAGTTAAACGTAGGTATGATTGGCGGAGGATTTATGGGGAAGGCGCATGCACTTGCTTATGCAGGTATGCCAATGTTTTTTTGGCCGGCGCCAGCAATTCCTCAACGACACACAGTCGTTGATGTGACCGAAGAGTTAGCAAAAGATGCAGCGGAACGTTTAGGATTTGAAAACTATTCATCTGATTGGAGAAAGGTAGTAGAAGATCCTGAAATTGATATTATTGATATTGTAACACCAAATGACTCTCATGCAGAGATTGCCATTGCAGCTGCCAAAGCAGGTAAACATATCATTTCGGAAAAACCGTTAGCACGAACTGCAGCAGAAGCAAAAACAATGCTTGATGCAGTAAAAGAAGCAGGCGTTAAACATATGGTCGCATTTAACTATCGTAGAACACCAGCCGTTGCTCTAGCAAAAAAATATATTGAGGAAGGAAGAATCGGAAAGATTTTAAACTTCCGAGGTACGTACCTGCAAGACTGGTCTGCGGATCCTAACTCGCCTTTATCATGGCGCTTCCAAAAAGAACGAGCTGGTTCAGGTGCATTAGGTGATATTGGAACACATGTGATTGACTATGCAAGATATCTTGTGGGTGACATTTCAGAGGTAATGGCTGTTGCAAAGACATGGATTGGTGAACGACCGATTCAAAGTGGTGTTGTAGATAAACTAGGAACTGTAAAAGCAGAAGCTGATGTACCAAAAGGTAAAGTTGATGTAGACGATGAGTTTTCAACTTTAATTAAATTTGATAACGGCGCAGTAGGAAGTATTGAAGCCACTCGTAATGCCTGGGGTCGCAACAACTTCTTAACATTTGAAATTCACGGAGAGAAAGGTTCATTATATTTTAACTATGAACGCCGTGATGAGCTTCAAGTATGTTTCTCCGATGATCCGAGTGATAGCCGCGGATTCAGAACAGTTTATACAGGACCTGCACATCCATATGGAGAAGGTCTATGGCCAATCCCAGCATTAGGAATTGGCTACGGGGAAACAAAAATTATTGAAACATATGATTTCCTCAAATCAATCGCTGAAGATACAAGTGTATCACCAGATTTTGAAGATGGCTATCAGATCGCTGTTATTTCGGATGCTATCCTTGAATCAGCTGAAAACGGTATATGGGTTAATCTTACAGGAAATTTAGTGAAAGCTTAAATAATAGTTTAGTAGAGGCTAGTCCTAGTAGACTAGCCTTTATTAGAAATAGGGTTGTTGATTTGTGATTCGGTCAATAGAGATAAGTTAACAAACGGCTATAAAGGTTTGAATTCTTTTTTGAGCTACTACGTAAGTAACAGAAATCATGGAAAATACAGTTTATTAAGGTGGAGAAAGAAATGGAAAAAATACAAGTTGGAGTTATTGGGACAGGATTTATTGGGCCTACTCATATTGAGGCTATCAGAAGACTCGGTTTTGTAGAAGTAGTTGGATTAGCAGAACATGGTCAGGAAGTAGCAGAACAAAAAGCGGTTGAACTTGGAATTCCGAAAGCTTATGGGGATTATCGTGACATGTTAAAAGACAGTGATATTCAAGTTGTTCATAACTGTACACCTAATCACCTTCACTTTCAAATTAATAAAGAAATTATTCAAGCAGGCAAACATGTGTTATCGGAGAAACCATTGGCTATGTCTAGTGAAGAGTCTGCCGAGCTATTGAAATTAGCTAAAGAGCATCAGGTCGTACATGGCGTAAACTTTAACTACCGCCAATTTCCGATTGTAAAACAATTAGAAACGATGATCAGAAACGGTGAGTTAGGGAAAGTCAACTTAGTGCACGGAAGCTATTTACAAGACTGGTTATTGTTCGAAACAGACTTTAATTGGCGTTTAGCTCCCGAAGTCGGAGGGAAATCACGCGCGGTAGCAGATATTGGTTCTCATTGGTGTGATACAGTTCAATACGTAACAGGTAAAAAAATTGTCGAAGTTTTTGCTGATCTAGCAACTGTTATACCAGTAAGAAAAAAATCTACTTCTCAAGGATCTACTTTTGGGGGACAAAAAGGACAAGAAGAAGTATATGAAGATGTTCCGATTAACACAGAAGACTATGCGTCTGTTCTTGTACGCTTTGAAGACGGGATAAAAGGCTTATTTACTGTGTCTCAAGTAAGTGCAGGGCGAAAAAATAGGCTAAGCTTCGAAATCGCTTGCAGTCAAAATTCTGCTTTTTGGAATCAAGAAGAACCAGAAAAGTTGTGGATTGGCTATCGAGATCAACCAAATCAAACTCTTCTTGCAGATCCTACTTTATTTAATCCTGAAGCAAAATCGTCCATTCATCATCCGGGAGGCCATAATGAAGGCTGGCCAGATGCGTTAAAAAATGGGTTGTTGAATTTCTATACATTTATTCGGGAAGGTAAAAACCCTTTAAGTGATAAAGCCACTTTCGCAACATTTGAAGATGGACATATGTCGATGTGCATTACCGACGCCATTTTAGCAAGTCATGAACAACAAAAATGGATGAAAGTGAAGGTAAAGCAGGAGGTACGTGCATGAAATTAGGTGTGTTTACAGTTCTTTATCAAAACTTGCCTTTTGAAGAGATGCTGGACAAACTATGTGAAATGGGTGTAGAGACCGTTGAATTGGGCACAGGCAATTATCCAGGAAATAGTCATTGTAATCCGGATGAATTACTAGAGAACCCAGAGAAATTAAAAAC
>NZ_JBFULJ010000324.1:0-3991 GCF_056400385.1 Priestia sp. P5_B4 | reverse complement strand
TTTTACTATAAGCAACCAGAATTACGCAAGATAAAATTTTCTGAATCTTTAAATTTAATTAAAAAATTGGTCGTATGCCGGCTTCCAAAATATTTTTTATTTTATCAATTTCCCTTCAGGGTTCTTATATATCTCACTGTTATTTCCCTTCCTTTTATAATTCAAGGCAAAAGCTGATACAACGCTCTTTAAGCACCTATTCTTCCGAAAAAATAACTATATTAGAAAGATACTTTTTCGCGTTTATTTATACAGCTTGATCGTCTAATTACTCTTGACTTGAAGTTGACGGAGTAAAAAAAAGAGTGGTAACATGTAAAACTGATTCAACAGTCACTTATTCCATCCATTTATTTCCCATAATTTCTCTTAACTACGATGTACATTTTTAGTTAAAAATAACTTTACATCATCTAAAATCATCCACTATGTTTATTTCACATTTTAAATTTTCTAGGTTTATCATTTGAAAAAGCGGGTATACATTTCGTTGTGTTTAGTAGCCGTTTTACATATTAATCAGTTTGATTTAAAACTTTATAAAGGAGTTACATTGCATGAAGAAACTATTGTTAATCAGCATGACTTGTTTTCTTCTAGTTATTACTTCAGCTTGCGGTAACGGTAATGGAGCATTTAAAGATAAAAAAACCATTACCATCGGCATGAATAACTATACTGAAAACATCGCCTACACGTACGTCTGGAAACACATTTTAGAAGATCGAGGCTACAA
Source organism: Priestia sp. P5_B4 (assembly GCF_056400385.1). Classification (NCBI taxonomy): domain Bacteria; kingdom Bacillati; phylum Bacillota; class Bacilli; order Caryophanales; family Bacillaceae; genus Priestia; species Priestia sp. P5_B4. The sequence goes on along the minus strand of NZ_JBFULJ010000324.1, from coordinate 3,255 downwards.
GGTTAGAACTGTTTTCTTAGAGAAAGCTGGTGTTTGGGTAGGAACAGCTAATGACGACATTGATATTTCATTTGCACCATGGCTCCCTACAACAGATGCGCCTTTTTACAAAAAATATAAAGATCAAGTGAACATTGAAGACCCTTGGCTTAAAAACGCACGCTTAGGATTCGCAGTTCCCGCCTACATGAAAGACGTGAACACAACGGAAGACCTTGCTAAAGTTGCTTCCGATGTCGATAACAAAGTCATTGGAATTGACCCAGGCTCCAGTATTAACGGATTAGCCGAACAAGCGTTAAAAGATTATAACCTAAAAAGCTATACGCTTGTAAAATCGTCTGAAGCAGCTATGCTCAGTGAACTGCGCAAAGCTTATGATGCCAAAAAACCAATTGTTGTTACTATGTGGAATCCGCACTGGGCTTTTGCAGACTTTGATATCAAATACTTAAAAGATCCTAAAAATTCGTTTGGAGACCCTGACAACATATACACAATGACAAGCAAGGAATTTAAAAAGACAAATCCTCAAGTCATAAAATGGATGAATAATGCACAGATGAATGATAAATTAATCAGTCCTCTTCTGTCACAAGTCGAAAAATCTTCCAATCCTGAAGAAGCAGCGCAAGAATGGGTAAAAAAGCATAAAAAGCTAGTCGACAGTTGGACAAAAGATTAATGAACGTAAAAGAAAACAACAATTGAGGTGGACATATGGAACACGTAAAATTAAAAGTAAAAAATATAACCAAAGTGTTTGGTAAGAATCCGTCAAAAGCGATTGATTTACTTCAAAAAGGAAAAACAAAAAAAGAAATTCTAGAAGAAACAGGAATGACAATCGGAGTTAATCAAGCAAACTTCGAAATCAAATCCGGTGAAATCTTCGTTATTATGGGACTGTCTGGAAGTGGTAAATCCACTTTAGTTCGTATGTTTAATCGCCTTGTTGAACCAACATCTGGATCCCTTATTTTAGACGGTGCCGATGTAGTAAAAATGAACAAAGAGGAACTTCGCGACATGCGCCGAAAAAAAATGAGCATGGTCTTCCAAAACTTTGCCTTATTCCCTCACCGTACAGTTCTTGATAACACAGAATACGGATTAGAAGTTCAAGGTACACCAAAGGCCGAACGTGAAAAAAAAGCAAAAGAAGCGCTTGAACTAGTAGGTTTAAAAGGATACGAAAATCAATATCCTGGTGAACTGAGCGGCGGTATGCAGCAGCGTGTCGGACTCGCTCGAGCGCTTGCCAATGACCCTGACATTTTACTAATGGATGAAGCATTCAGTGCATTAGATCCGCTTATTCGTAAAGATATGCAAGATTTCTTACTAGAGCTTCAAGAAAAAATGGAACGAACAATCATTTTTATTACCCATGATCTTGATGAAGCCCTTCGAATCGGAGATCGAATCGTATTAATGAAAGACGGCAGTGTTGTTCAAGTAGGAACACCCGAAGAAATTATGACAAATCCCGCTAATGATTATGTCGAGCGCTTTGTCGAAGACGTTAATGTAGCTAAAGTATACACAGCTGAAAGCGTGATGAATCGTGCCGAATCCATTACCGTAGACCGAGGTCCGCGCGTGGCGCTTAAAATTATGCAAGAAGCTGGTTATTCAAGCATCTATGTAGTAGACAAGAAAAAAACTCTTCTAGGAGTTGTAACTGCAGATGATATTAGCCGCGCCATTAAACAAGATAAACTGACAGCAGACGTATTAGATACGGATATTCCGACTGTTACAACAGATACGCTACTAGAAAACTTGTACGACAAAATGGTTATCAGTCGCTTTCCGCTACCAGTTGTAGATGAAAACCATCGTCTGCGCGGCATCATAAAAAAAGAACGAGTGATTGAAGCACTCGCCGGTACTGATAGTAATGAGGTGAACGTAAATGAATAGTATCCCTAAAATTCCCGTTGGCAATTGGATTGACCATTTTGTCACGTTTTTAAATGACAATATCAAAGGATTCTTTGATGTTATTTCAGCTATTGTCGATGGTATTGTAAGTTTTATTGTACTAGTGCTAACCTTTCCCCCAGCATTAATTTTAATCTTAATTGTCGGAATCATTGCTTGGTTTTCAAGTAAAAAATGGTCGTTTACTATTTTATCGATGATTGGCCTGTTATTTATTCTTAACCTTGGCTACTGGCAAGAAACAATGGACACACTCGCCCTCGTTTTAACAAGCGTATTTATTTCGATTATAGTAGGAATCCCGCTAGGCATTTGGGCATCTCAAAGCGAAAAGACGGCTCGAATTATTACGCCAATCTTAGACTTTATGCAAACAATGCCCGCATTTGTTTATTTGATTCCAGCACTTTTCTTCTTTGGAATCGGTGTGGTACCAGGTGTTATCTCATCTGTTATCTTTGCAATGCCTCCAACGATTCGCTTAACGAACTTAGGTATCCGTGAAGTACCCGCTGACTTAGTAGAAGCAGCAAATGCCTACGGTTCAACAACAAAACAAAAATTATTTAAAGTACAGCTTCCATTAGCTACAAAAACAATCATGGCAGGAATTAACCAAAGCATCATGCTATCTCTCTCAATGGTTGTTATCGCCTCTCTTGTAGGTGCTCCGGGACTTGGTGCGGAAGTATATCGTGCAGTTTCTCGACTTGAAGTTGGCACGGGCTTTGAAGCCGGAATTTCAATCGTTATTTTAGCGATTATTTTAGACCGTATTACTCAATATTTTGGAAATCGTTCAAAACAACGAGCATAAGTAAAAAAGAAGCCAACTCCGGTGAGTTGGCTTCTTTTTATTTATTCTTGTAACAAGCTACAAAGATTGCTTCTCCTTGAAACGATTCAATTCTTTGTTGATTCGTTTTGATTTCGAAAAACTGCTTAAATCCGCTTGGTATATTCAGCATATATTGAGTAAGATCACGCTTTGTCTCTTCCGGAACATTCATCATCCCACACCAGTCATCAAATAAAAAGCGCTTTGGAAAAGTTGTCAGCACTTCTATACGGAATCCTTGCATTTCAAGCATAGAAAGCCACTCTGTTTTTTTATAAGCACGATAATGGCTTGGATCTCTTGTCTTTTCAACTCGATTATAAAACTCGTCATAAGCATTCACTTCCGGGGCTACATTGTCAATGAGCAAGAATTGTCCGCCTGGCTTTAACACTCGATATACCTCTTTGATGAACTGTTTAATGTTTGGAAAATGGTGCGGTGCAATTCTGCACGTTACAGTATCAAAC
>NZ_JBFULJ010000323.1:0-3994 GCF_056400385.1 Priestia sp. P5_B4 | reverse complement strand
TCGTACAAGGAGAGGTTTTGACATGGCAGAACGTATGGTAGGAAAACAAGCACCACGCTTCGAAATGGAAGCTGTACTTGCAAATAAGGAATTTGGAAAAGTAAGTTTAGAAGAAAATATGAAAAACGGTAAATGGACAGTATTGTTCTTCTATCCAATGGACTTTACATTCGTATGTCCAACAGAAATTACAGCTCTATCAGATCACTACGAAGAGTTTGAAGATCTAGATGCTGAAGTTGTAGGCGTTTCTACAGATACAATTCATACTCACTTAGCTTGGATTAACACAGATCGTAAAGATAATGGACTTGGAGATTTGAATTATCCATTAGCTGCAGATCCAACTCACGCAGTAGCACGTGATTACGGCGTCTTAATTGAAGAAGAAGGCGTAGCGCTTCGCGGGTTGTTTATTATTAATCCAGAAGGTGAATTGCAATATGCAGTTGTAAACCATAACAACATCGGCCGCAGCGTAGAAGAAACATTACGTGTACTTCAAGCTCTTCAAACTGGCGGACTTTGCCCAGCTAACTGGAAACCAGGTCAAAAAACACTTTAATRAATAGCGGTGGAGTAGAGGAGAAATTCCTCTACTGCTGCCATTAAAATAGAAAAGACAGTTTTCTAACTATAGAAAACAGAATATTCAGTTTAATTAATGTGGAGGAGGATTTTAAAATGAAATTACGTGAACAAATGCCTGAATTAACTGGAGCAACATCTTGGATTAACGACGAAGTAACAAAGGAAGACTTAGTAGGTGATAAAGCAACGCTTATCCACTTTTGGTCAGTAAGCTGCCATTTATGTAAAGAAGCAATGCCTGAAGTTAATGATCTTCGTGATGAGTATGATGATCAATTGAATGTTGTAGCAGTTCATATGCCTCGTTCGGAAGATGACTTAGATATGGGTGTTATTGAGGCAATGGCAATGGGACACGATATTACTCAGCCAATTTACGTAGACAGTGAGCATAAGTTAACAGACGCTTTTGAAAATAAATATGTACCAGCATATTATGTATTTGATAAAGAAGGTCAGCTTCGTCATTTCCAAGCGGGTGGAAATGGAATGCCGATGCTTCGCAAACGTATTAACCGCGTTTTAGGCGAAGAATAATCTCTACATGAAGAAGAAATAAAAAGGCCGGGATAAAATATTTTAGCCGAAGTGAAAAACGAACCACTAATCAAAATATTTGATTAGTGGTTCGTTTTTTTTTTTTTTTTTTGTTGTGTCACAAGCGGGATCAGCTCATGTATCCTATTTATTCGTCTTTAAATTGGATTCATTTCGTTATGTCTCAATCTCTTTTTTATTTTTTACTGAGTCGTTTTGATTATTAATGAGCAATTCATCATATTGACATAAAAAACCTAATATAGTTAAATTTATATAAGAACAAACGTTCGTTATTTGGTGTTGTTATTTTACTCTTTTCTCCCTTTTTAATAAGTATAAGAAAAAAAGGAGGAGATTTGCACAATGACTCAGCTCTATTCGCAGCAAGAAAAGCGGCACGACAAAGAATGTACTTTTCATACATTTCTTACAAACCACAGCGCAACTCTTCAGACTCATATAATGAATACATTTTTGACACCAGAACGCTATGAGCGATTACAAAAAGCGGTTGTTAAACATGATACAAAAGAACAAAGACTTCTAAACAAAGAATTTCATCAGTTTTATAGCGAAGTTAGATTGCTTCATTATATTAACAAGCTTTGCAGACATTATTCCAGAGATGTTATGCGTGTCAAAGAAAAAGAGCGTTCTTATATTCCTCTTCGCCTGCAGCAGCCGGCTGCGCTAGATGGAAATCGAACAGTGGAAGATATGCTAGGAGTACAGGACGGGGCTATATGGGAGCATGAATTTTTAGGAAATCAACTTGAAAATCGTATTCTTCATCATGCATTTCGCCAATTAACGGCCAAGCAGCAGTGTATGCTGCACTTGATTATTGTCGAACGCTGGACTCATAAAGAAATCGCTGCTTATTTTTCTATTTCTCAGCAAGCGGTTTCTAATCATTATCAACGTGCGCTAAGCAAGTTGAAAAAAATTATGAAGGTGAGTGATAGACATGTTTGATCCTCAGTGGCTTCAACTTGTTGGAAACGTAGGATTTCCCGCTGTCCTTTCTTTTTATTTATTACTGCGTGTAGAAAACAATATAAAGCGACTTGAAGAAAAAGTGGAGAAATTAACAACTGACTTAAGAAAGAAGTGAAGAAATGGAAACTCTATATGAGCTTGTAAATAAAGTGAAAGCTGGAGATGAAGAGGCGTCAAGGCGTTTATTAAAAAAGCTGGAACCAAAACTAAATAAAGCTGTTCAAAGCTTTTCGCTGCATGAGAGAGAAKACGTAAAGCAAGATTTAAAGATTAAAATTCTTTCCGCTGTTAAGACGTTTGATTTTTCCAAAACGCCAGGACTTTGGGAATTTTTACGCCATAAATAAAAAAAGAGCGCTCGTTGTATCGACGCTCTTTTTTTATTTTTGCTGAAGTTCGACTACTTACCTTACGAAAATACAAAATGGATAAATATTTAAAAAAAGGTAAAATATTATGTGTGCAAATAGAGTTTAGTAGTATACTAACAAGTAGAATTTCTTGTATAAAAGGAAGATAATCACTCTTTATATAGAGAGGATTGTCGGCAACGAATAGAGGATAGAAGAGTTTTATTTAATGAAGGAAAAAATCGTGCTGTTCGATAAATCAAACAGCACGAATTATAAAAAGGGGCAGTAAACAATATGTAAGCTAAGAAGCCTATTGTTTTTTGTTTTAGCTTTTTGGAAAGAGGTGAAGAATAAAGTGAGTCAACTTCTCTTTAATATCACGTTAATTATTTCTTTCATGTTTGCTGCGAGTATAGTTCGAGAGCAAATCATTTCTAGAGTAGAAGGAATAAAACGGTACAAAATGTATCGCTTAATTTATTACGGATGTTCTTACGGCCTATTAGGCAGCATTTTAATGATATATACAATTAAAATAGATTCTACTATTATTCTTGACCTTCGCTTTTTAGCGGTGACAATTGTTTGTCTTTATGCAGGAATGGTACCCGCTATCATTGCGGCTTGTATTGTAGGGGTAATGCGTCTGCTTTTGTTTGGAATTACGGCAAGCGGAATAATAGGGGCTGCTGCAATTATCGTAATGGCTTTACTGTCTGGGTGGACGGTTCGCTTACCTTATCGTCCATTTATTCGTTTTCAATTAATGAATTCTATTAGCTTGCTTTGCGTATTCTTCTCATTGTCCTTTCTTTTTAAAGATATCAAGCACGCTGCTACAATTATCATTTATTTACTGCCCGCTTCTTTTATAGGTGGGTGTTTGGTCTATCTGGTAGGTAGATATATATATGTATCTCGAGTAACGACAAGTCAGCATAAAAAGCTGTCTAAAATGTTTTTAGTTATGATTCAAAATGCAAAGACAGGTACCATGATTGAAACGCCAGAGCGCGAAGTAGCTGTTATTAATCAAACTTTTTGTGACATGTTTGACATACCCGGACCTCCTAATCAATACGTGGGATTGAAAAGTAATCAGCTGTTTTTATCTCACGCTCCTATGTTGAAAGATCCTGCTAGGTTTTTAAAAACGGTAGAAAGCACCGTTTATTCAAAAGAGTCAATAGTAGATGAAGAAATTACGTTTATTAACGGTAAAATTTATGCGCGTGACTACATTCCAATCTATGAAGATCATGTGTATATTGGCCACTATTGGGAATATCGAGATATTACGGAGAAAAAGAAGGCTGAGTGTGATCTTCGCAAAGCCAATAAAAAGCTTGAAATGCTGTCCATGAAAGATGGCTTAACAGGTCTGAACAATCGCCGATCTCTTGATAAACAGTTGGAAATTGAGTGGAAATACGCACAGGAAGAAAAAGAGCCGCTTTCTTTTCTCTTATTTGATATTGATTATTTTAAAGCGTATAACGATACCTATGGCC
>NZ_JBFULJ010000322.1:0-3996 GCF_056400385.1 Priestia sp. P5_B4 | reverse complement strand
TCATGATGCAATACAGCTTGTTAGACAGACGCCCTGAAGAAAGTGCACTTCCTCTTTTACATGACAACGGCATTAGCGTTGTAGCGAGAGGTCCAGTAGCCAAAGGGCTGCTAACCGAAAAAGGAGAGCAAAAACTTGCTGCATTCGAGGGCAAGGGCTACTTAGATTATAGCGGTACGGAATTAGCAAAAACGATAGAAGAATTTCGTCACGTACGACCAACTCACTCTCTAAACTCAACGGCACTTCAATACTGTTTAGCTAATCCTACGGTAGCCTCGGTTGTAGCAGGAGCAAGCTCTTCTTCACAGCTTCGTGAAAACGTCAAAGCTGTCGAGGCTTCCCCGCTTCAGCCTACTGAAATTAGCAAGCTGCAATCAATCTTTAAAGCAAATCAATACGAAGCTCACCGTTAAAAAATAAAAGCGCCTTTACCGGCGCTTTTATTTTTTAAATTCAGACCAGTTCCAATCACTTTCATTTAACAGTTCTTCAAACGACTTATTTTTTTCTTTTTCTTTTCGAATTCGAGCAGCTTCTTTACGCTCTGTTTCTTTCTGCTCTTCTTCTTTTAAAGAAAGCGCCTGTTTTTTAGCTTGAAGCTGTTTTAATAAGCTATCATTTAGCTGATCTTTGATACTGAGCTGATCATTTTGTTTTTGTGCTGATTGTTTTTGCTTTTTTTTAGCCATCACAATTCCCCCGCTACTTTAATTGAGAGATATTGTATCATATTCTTGCTTTTGTTACCAAAAATCAAAATGCATCTAGTTTTACATGTTCATCAATAATTAAAGTTGGCTCTGTAGATTGTTGAATATCTTCTATCGTATAGCCTTTCGCTACTTCAACAAGCTTTAGACCTTCTGCCGTAATATCAATGACCGCTCGATCTGTAATAATGCGATCCACTACCTCTTTTCCTGTCAGAGGGAGGCTGCACTCATTTAAGATTTTAGGCTCGTCTTTTCTCGTCACGTGTTCCATAATAACAATGATGCGCTGTGCTCCGTGAACTAAATCCATTGCACCGCCCATTCCTTTAATCATTTTTCCAGGAATCATCCAGTTTGCCAAGTCACCAGTTTTTGAGACTTCCATTCCTCCTAAAATCGCAATATTAATGTGCCCTCCGCGAATCATTCCAAACGATTCAGCACTATCGAAATAAGAAGCGCCTGTTGTCGCCGTGACTGTTTCTTTACCTGCATTAATTAAATCAGGATCTACTTCTCCTTCTTTCGGATATGGTCCAATGCCTAACAGACCGTTTTCGGACTGAAGCACCACCGTTTTATTATCTGAGATATGATTAGCCACAAGCGTTGGAATACCAATTCCAAGGTTTACATAAAACCCGTCCAAAATTTCTTTTTCAGCACGTTTTGCAATTCGCTCTCTCACGTTCACGCCGTTTTCAATCATGAAAAATCTCTCCCCTTTTGTTATTTTTGAACGGTTAAACGCTCAATACGTTTTTCTTGTTCACCAATAATTAACGATTGAACATATACACTAGGTGTGTGAATAATATTTGGATCAAGTGAGCCTGTTGGATGAAGTTCCTCCACTTCTGCTATCGTCACTTTTCCTGCTGCTGCAATCATTGGGCTGAAATTGCGCGCTGTCTTGTTATACACTAAGTTACCCATATGATCGGCTTTCCAAGCTCTAACCAAACTAAAATCAGCTTTTAACGCCTCTTCTAGTAAATATTCTTTTCCTTCAAACACGCGAACTTCTTTTCCTTCAGCAATGGGTGTTCCCACTCCCGCTGGTGTATAAAATGCAGGTATGCCCGCTCCGCCGGCGCGAATCTTTTCAGCTAGCGTGCCTTGAGGTAGCAATTCTACTTCAATTTCTCCTGACAATACTTGTCTTTCAAACTCTTTATTTTCTCCCACGTAAGAACCAATCATCTTTTTAATTTGTTTGTTTTTCAGAAGCAGTCCAAGTCCCCAGTCGTCTACGCCGCAGTTATTTGAAATTACGGTTAAATCTTTTACCCCTGTTTCAACTAACGCTAAAATCAAATTCTCCGGAATTCCACATAAACCAAAACCACCGACCATAATCGTAGCACCGTCGTGAATATCTTTCACCGCTTCTTTAAACGACGTATGTACTTGTTTCATACATAACCACCCCTTCGTTATTTTTGAAAACGCTTTCTAATCTATTATAAAAGATTTTTATTTCTTTTTAAATATATATATAACTGAAAATTATAATTTAATCATTTTTTTGTCAAAAAAGTTATATTACTAGACAAATTAAAGGAAAAACAAAAACGCCACGAGTTCCAAAGCTGTATGTTTGGAATCTGTGGCGTTGTGATATAGCTTTAATGTTTGTTAAAACTATATCAAATTAAGGACGTTCAACGATTGTTGCAACGCCTTGGCCTCCGCCAATACATAACGTTGCTAACCCAAGTTTTGCGTCGCGTTTTTGCATTTCATGAATAAGTGAAACTAGGACACGTGCACCACTTGCACCAATAGGATGTCCAAGCGCAATTGCTCCACCGTTTACATTTAAAATATCATGATTAAATTGAAGTTCACGATCCACAGCGATTGACTGTGCAGCGAATGCTTCGTTTGCTTCTACTAATTGAACATCTTCTAATGAAACAGCAGCTTTTTCCAGCGCCTTTTTCACTGCGCTTACAGGACCGATTCCCATAATGCTTGGGTCTACTCCCGCAGTTGCATTACCTTTAATTGACACTAATGGTGTTAGGCCTAACTCGTCTGCTTTTTTACGGCTCATTACCACTACTGCCGCTGCACCGTCATTGATACCAGATGCATTACCAGCTGTTACAGAACCGTCTTTTTTGAAGGCTGGACGTAGTTTCCCTAAGCTTTCAGCCGTTGTGCCTGCACGTGGGAACTCATCTTGTTCAAAAATAGTTACTTGACCTTTTCTTCCAGGCACTTCTACTGGCACGATTTCATCTTTGAAACGACCAGATTGAATAGCTGCTTCTGCTTTTTGCTGACTTGAAGCTGCAAACGCATCTTGTTCGTCACGAGTAATTTCATATTTATCACACAGATTTTCAGCTGTAACGCCCATATGGTAGTCGTTAAATGCACACCATAATCCATCTTGAATCATGCTGTCAACTACTTTTTGGTCGCCCATTTTAAACCCGTTGCGTGCATTTTTTAATAAGTATGGTGCTTGGCTCATGTTTTCCATTCCACCAGCAACAATCACATCAGCATCCCCAGCAAGAATCGCTTGTGTAGCGAGATGTACTGCTTTTAGTCCTGATCCGCATACTTTATTGATGGTTAATGCTGAAACAGTTTCAGGTAAACCTGCTGCTAAAGTTGCTTGTCGTGCTGGATTTTGTCCTAAACCTGCTTGTAGGACATTTCCCATAATAACTTCATCTACTTCGTTTGCTGATACCCCTACTTTGTTTAAAGCTTCTTTAATTACAGTACCACCTAAAGTTGTTGCGGATACATTTTGTAAGCTTCCCCCAAAGCTGCCGATTGCTGTACGTACAGCGCTTACAATGACTACTTCTGTTTGACCCATGTCGAAAACCTCTCCTTACTGTTTGATTACTGTGATTAACTGTCACCTGTATTAATTTCGACATCGCTTGCGAAATTCCTCTTTTTTTGTAAAAATTTATAATTTTTATTGAATTTTAATTTTTTAGAATTAAAATAAATATTAGTAAGCGTTTACAATGTAGGAGGAGAGCGGTTTATGGGATTTCCTGAAAAAGTAACAATTATAGAAGTTGGTCCACGAGATGGCCTTCAAAATGAAAAAAATTTTGTTCCAACTGAAAAAAAAATTAATTTTATCAAAAAATTAAAAGAAGCTGGACTATCCGAAATCGAAATTACATCCTTTGTTTCTCCAAAATGGGTTCCTCAAATGAAAGATGCTTCTACTGTTGCAGATACATTTCAGCCTGATACATGCCGAAACATTGTGCTTGTGCCGAACCAAAAAGGCTTGGAA
>NZ_JBFULJ010000321.1:0-3996 GCF_056400385.1 Priestia sp. P5_B4 | reverse complement strand
CCCGCGGAAAGCGAAGTCTTGAACGGAAATCAACAGCGGTGTTAAAAGTGATTCATACTAACTCATTTATCCCATTTGTTCGTCTTTAAATTGAATTTATCTTGTTATGTCTCAATTTCTTTTTCTGTTAAATTTAAAATATTTATTCAAAAAGTGATCCAAATGAATAAGGTGTTCGTTTGGTAAGTAGAAAAGGAAGTACTTCTTAAGAAAAGGCGGTTAAAAAAATTTTTTAAAAAGTGATCTAGCTGAAGAAGGCGTTCGTTAGGTAAGTAGAAAGGGAAGGCATTCTTCACGAAAATGACATTTTTAAAAATTTTTTAAAAGAGTGATCCAACGTCACTCAGCGATCGTTTAGTAAATAGAAAGAGAATACTTCCTAAAAAGGATCATTAAATGTGAGGGAACATGAAAGTTTAATATATATAATATTCAAAATGTTCAATCTATTTAATGGTTTAAGATGTAGTAAGAATGAAAAAAGTGGCGTACATCAACTAAAAATGAGGAGAGTGGAAAATGATGAAATTAAGTAAAAAATTAATGATCCCTGTACTAGGAGCTTCACTATTGATGCCGACTATTGCAAATGCAGAGGAAGCAAAACCAACGGCAGTAACAAAAGCTTCAGATCTACGAGCGAACTTAGACTACCTATTATCTGAACACTTTACGCTTGCCGTTGCCGCTATGACAACAGCCTATGACGGTTCTAAAGATGCTGACGCTGCGTTCAAAGCATTGGATCAAAATGCCGTCGACATGGAGCCAGCTATTGCTTCTATCTATGGTGATAAAGGAGCGGCTGAGTTTGAACGAATTTTCAGAGAACACAACAATTACACAGATGATTTTGTAAAAGCAACAAAAGAAAACGACAAAGAAGCCATGGCGGAAGTAGATAAAGAAGTAGATCAATTCGTGAATGAATTTGCTAAATTTCTAAGCACTGCTACGGAAGGTAAACTACCTGAAGATGCAGCAAAAGAAGCGCTTCGCGTTCACGAAGATCAAGTAAAAGAAACGTTTGAAGATTATGTAGAAGGTGACTATGAGGCAGCCGCGAAGACATACCGCGAAGGATATCAGCAAATGTTCGCAATTAGTAAAGCGTTATCAAATGCAATCGTAACGCAGATGCCCGATAAATTCGACAATACAAAAGTGGATACACCAGCAGCAGATTTACGTTCTTCATTAAACAGCTTAGCAGCAGAACATTTTGCTCTAGCAACAATGGGAATGGAAAAAGGGTTTAACGGTTCAAAAGATTACGACTATGTTAGCTGGTTAGAAAATGCCAACACAGCAGATTTTAAAGCTGCAATCGGCTCAGTATATGGCGATGAAGGAGCTGCACAATTCGAAAAAATTTGGCAAGGAGATCACATCAATGCCCAAGCTGAATTAGTAAGTGCACAAGTAAAAGGCGATGAAGCAGGAGAAAAAGCTGCAAAAGATAAGCTCCATAAATTCGCGCAAGAATTTGGTACATTCTTAGGAACAGCAACAGATGGAAACCTTCCAACTGCAGACGCACAGGCAGCTATAAAAGCACACGAGGATACGGTTATTAAAACATTTGAACAATATGCATCCGGTGACTACGCTGGAAGTTATGATACGTATCGCGAAGGGTATAAATTAATGTTTGGTGTTGGCCAAGCTTTAGGTGAAGCAATCGTAAAACAAAACCCCGATAAGTTTGCTGAAACAGCTATGCCAACAGATATGCCGAAAACAGGTATGGGCGGGGCATCTGAATCAACGATGAACCCACTAACAGCGATCTATATTGCACTAGGTTCGTTAGCTGTGTTAACAGCTGGAGTGATTTTACGCAAGAAACCAGTAAGCAAATAATATTTTTTCTCCTTTTCCTTATGATTTACAAGTCAAGAGTCCTGAAAAAAAGAAGAGAGGTTGTTCTCTCTTCTTTTTTATAAACAGCTGTGAAATGAGGTGACGATGTGAAAAAAGCGATTGTTCTCGCCTACTGTATATTAAGTTTAGTCCTCCTTGTTAGCGGGGGACTATATTTTAAAGAACAAATGGTAGAAGCAAAAGAAACAAAGCAACAGGCTGCAGCTAAACAAAAAGAAAAAGAAGCACAATCAAAGGATCTAAAAAGCCGGGTAACGCTTGAAGAAGAATTTGCTGTACTAAAAAAGCATAAAACAGAAGCCAAACAGTTAAACAAAGAATTTAAAGGAATCATCCCTGAAAAAATGTCCATTCCTGCTGTTCATGTGGAGGCTTCAATTGAACAAGTAGGAGTATTAGACAGCGGTGAAATGGCAGCTCCATCTACAGAAAATGGAGTTGCTTGGTTTGAACCAGGAGCTAAACCTGGCGTAAAAGGAAATGCTGTATTAGCAGGACACGTAGACAGTAAAACCGGACCTGCCGTCTTTTACAACCTAAAAAACTTAAAAAAAGACGATGAAATTACCGTCAGAGATGCACAGGGGACCACGCTTACTTTTGTTGTTAAACGTATAAAAAGCTATCCGCGAGATAAGGCACCTCTAAACGAAATTTTTGGGTACAGCAACAAACGTAATTTAAATTTAATTACCTGCACAGGCACGTTTGACCGTGCGGAAGGAACCCATCAAGAGAGGTTAGTTGTCTATACAGAACTAAAAGCTGACCAAGCAAAAGAATTGGAGCGTGAAGCAAATGCACCACAACCTCCTACACATGTAAAGATGAGCGGTGATTTGCTTACGTGGTACGCGGTACGAGAAGGTAATATTATCGGCTATCGCATTTATAAAAAGAATCCAGGCGGAACATTTGTCCATATTGGCAGTGTTTCGGAATTTGAGCGAAAAAGCTTTGCTGACTCCGACGCATCTCAAGCTCGTTACTATGTAACAGCTGTTAATGAGTCAGGAAAAGAGTCCGCTCCGTCTAGTATAGCGAAATAACAAAAAGCTCTCTTCAAACGGAGAGCTTTTTGTTATTTTTGATTGTCGATTAAAAAGATATCTTCTGCCTTTCTATTTATCTAAATGCTATTAGTTTTAATAGATAAATAAAGATTCCTCAAAAATAATACTTGAATAATATAAATATTCAGATTATTATGTACTAATAGTCTTTTTGGTAATTAAAAGGAAAAATCTAAAAAGAATCTAAACGAAAAAGGAGCGAAAGTATGGCACAACCTAATTTGCAGACAGAGCAAAAATCACACCCAACAACCTTTCTAGACAAACTATTAGGAAGAGTAGAAGCAATCGGAAATAAACTACCTGATCCTTTTATTTTGTTTGTATGTCTAGCGCTTATTATCGTAGTAGCATCTGTTGCTATTAGTAGTATGGGAGTAACGGTGGTCCATCCCGGTACTAATAAGACTCTTCCAATTAAAAGTTTGTTGTCGCACGAAGGCATTCAGTATATCTTAACATCGATGCTGACCAATTTCACTGAATTTAAGCCCCTAGGACTTGTACTTGCTATGATGCTTGGGGTCGGACTTGCAGAAAAAGTAGGTCTGCTTGAAGTGGCCATAAAGAAAACGATTTTAAATGCTCCAAAAGCTCTTATTACATACGCCATCATTTTTACAGGAATTATGGCCAACTTAGCCGCAGATGCTGCTTTTGTCATCGTGCCTCCGCTTGCCGCAATGATTTTTTATACAGTAGGAAGGCACCCGCTTGCTGGATTAGCAGCAGGATTTGCTGGGGTGGGATCAGGCTTTACAGCGAATCTTATTATATCCGGAACCGACGGATTGTTATCAGGCATTTCTACTGAAGCTGCTAAAACAATTGACCCAAGCGCTGCTGTCAGTCCTGCAGCAAACTGGTATTTCATGGCGGCTTCTGTATTTGTTTTGACCGTTATAGGGGCGATCGTCACCGAAAAGATTGTAGAACCTAGGCTGGGCAATTATAAAGGAAAAAAACGCAATGATTTTGGTGAAATTAGTGAGGTAGAAGCAAAAGGGTTAAAAAACAGTATCGTTGCTACATGTATTTA
>NZ_JBFULJ010000320.1:0-3996 GCF_056400385.1 Priestia sp. P5_B4 | reverse complement strand
GAATATTAATAGGCAATAAAATTCCTCCTATTCGATTTCGAAGTAATGACGCGTATAAATGTTCTTTCTCACGTGAAGATGAGGTTCAACATTTATGTACAATATACTATTATAGGAATATACAGAATATTAAGCAATTGAATTTTGAAAAAAAAGAGCATTAATATGCGTAATGGCTAAAATGAAATGGTACAATAAGGTTAAACTGGAGCGTTGCTATGCTTTTTTAGCTTGACTGAAACTCAGTAAAATTTATAGCACAGTCGTTCTTGTATTTATTAAACTTCATATCTCCCCCAGAAAATGGATTTTATCCTTTTTTGATGAAGTGTTTAAAAAGAATTCTCAGCAGAAAAGGGGTTTTTATATGACAACTAAGAAGCAAATAAAAAGTGATTTGCAAATTGCACAAGAGGCAACGATTAAACCGATTAAAGAGATTGCCGAGCACCTGGATATTTTAGAGGCCGAGCTAGAGCCGTACGGACATTATAAAGCCAAGCTTTCTTTGTCCGTTATGGAACGTTTACACACAAAACAAGATGGAAAAGTGATTTTAGTTACAGCTATTAATCCAACTCCAGCAGGAGAAGGGAAGTCGACAGTGACGGTTGGCTTAGCTCAGGCATTACATAGATTAGGTAAAAAAGCGATTGTCGCCATGCGTGAACCATCTCTTGGTCCGGTAATGGGAATTAAAGGAGGTGCCGCTGGCGGCGGTTATGCTCAATTGCTTCCAATGGAGGATATTAACTTACACTTTACTGGAGACCTGCATGCCATTACAACAGCTAACAACGCGTTGGCAGCTATTTTAGATAACCATATACATCAAGGAAATGAATTGCGTATTGATACACGTAAAATCACGTGGAAACGAGTGGTAGATTTAAACGACCGCGCGCTGCGTCAGGTCGTCATTGGATTAGGTGGTCCGATGCAGGGTGTTCCTCGAGAAGATGGATTTGATATTACGGTGGCATCAGAAATTATGGCTATTTTCTGCTTAGCGTCAGATTTACAAGACTTGAAGCGTCGCTTAGCATCTATTGTGGTAGCTTATAACATGGACAATGAGCCTGTAACGGTTGCAGACTTAGGTGCACAAGGAGCGCTTACTCTTCTTTTAAAAGATGCGATTAAACCAAACCTTGTACAGACGTTGGAACATACTCCAGCCCTCATTCACGGAGGTCCTTTTGCTAATATTGCCCACGGCTGCAATAGCGTCATTGCCACAAAAATGGCTGCAAAACTAGGCGACTATGTAGTAACAGAAGCGGGATTCGGGGCAGATTTAGGCGCAGAAAAATTCCTGAATATTAAAGCTCGCATGGCAGATATTAAACCAGAAACGGTGGTAATCGTTGCAACAATTCGCGCTTTGAAAATGCATGGGGGCGTTCCTAAAGAGGGTTTAAATGAAGAAAACATTGAGGCTTTAGAAGCGGGAATTGAAAATCTGGAAAAGCATATTGAAACGATTCAGGCATTCGGCGTTCCTTACGTTGTAGCCGTGAACCGTTTTGTGACGGACTCAAAAGGTGAAGTAGAAGCACTTATGAATTGGTGTGATTCAAAGAATGTTCCAGTTGCTTTAACAGAAGTATGGGAAAAAGGCGGAGAAGGCGGCATCATGCTTGCTGAAAAAATTCTTGAAGTCATGAACGAGACAGAAAGTCAGTTTTCTCCTCTTTACGATGTGTCGGCTTCGATTCCAGAAAAAGTAGAAGCTATTGCTAAAACCGTATACGGAGCACAAGGCGTAGATTTTGCTCCAAAAGCGTTAAAGCAAATACAGCAATTTGAAGCAAACGGTTGGGATCATCTGCCGATCTGTATGGCCAAAACGCAGTATTCGTTAAGTGATGATCAGACGAAGCTTGGGCGACCAACTGATTTTAAGATTACGGTAAGGGAATTCCGTCCTTCACTCGGAGCTGGGTTTCTCGTGGCGCTAACAGGTTCAATTATGACAATGCCTGGCCTTCCAAAAAAACCTGCTGCGCTCAATATGGATATTGACGAGAATGGACATGCACTAGGGATTTTTTAAGAGAAGAGGCTAGGGTAAAAGTATTTTATTTGAAGGGAAATCCGAACGATGAAGCAAGATTCTTGATGAAGAATCAAACTCGTTCGGATTTTTTCATAGTTATGGTAAAAAGAAGTTTCATGGGTGTAGTGGCTTCTAGATATAGATTGGGTGGACTTAGTTGGGTCTCAATCTCTTTCTTGCAAGATAAAACAAAATAACAGGTATGTTATGAATTAATTTGGCAAGAAAGAAGAAGAGCTGACTGTTCGTATTTTATAAAAAAGGAAGTAGTTGAAATGTTTGATCCAATTGTATTTGATAATTTAAAAGTTGTTGTAGAAGGAGAGATCTATGATCTTGACTTGTCTGGGCAAGTATCTGTTACGAATCGCGAAGATTTTGTAGACTTAGCTCAGTTTACTCGAACGTACCGCATTTCTTTTCAACAGCATTTTTGCTGTACCGCGTCGCTAACTTTATCAACCGACTTAGACAACATTCATGCCGAATTAACGCCTTCCCGTGTAGAAAAACCAGGGTGTACAGTTTATATTGATTTTCAGCTAAAAAAACAAAAATCGTTTGAAGAAGCYGAATTTCAAAATATACAGGAAATGTGTGAGCGGATCTGGGGAACAACAAGAGTTGTGAAGCAGCGTATCACTTATGAAGTCGGAGGCAGCGAATACGAAAACAATATTGAGGTAACCTTTAACCGATTTATTTACGAAGACCAAGTAGGAGATTTAATCGAGATGATTGATTACATGCTGCAAACGACTGATCAGTTAAAGGTTCTTTATGACAAATCATAAGAGCGTTTCAGTTGTACTTCCGAAATAAAGTGAATTACAATAGGGAAAAGGAGGCGTTTTGATGAGCGTGTATGAATACTCGGCAAAAACAATTAAAGACGAAGACGTATCGCTATCTAACTATCAAGGTGACGTGCTGTTGATTGTGAATACAGCTAGCAAGTGCGGCTTCACCCCTCAATATAAAGATTTGCAGGCGCTGTACGAAGAAGAAAAAGAAAACGGCCTAACGGTTCTAGGTTTTCCTTGCAATCAGTTCGGCGGTCAAGAGCCAGGAAGTTCAAATGATATTGAACAATTTTGTGAGTTAAACTATGGCGTTTCGTTTCCGATGTTTGCAAAAGTAGATGTAAAAGGGGAGCATGCACACCCGTTATTTACATACTTAACAGAACAAGCACCGGGTCTACTAGGTTCCAAAGGGATAAAGTGGAATTTCACAAAGTTTTTAGTGAATCGTCAAGGTGAAGTCGTGAAGCGATACGCACCTCAAGCTGCACCAAAAGATATTCAAAAAGATATAAAAGAATTGCTGTAAAAGCAGGTGGATCTCCATCTGTTTTTTATTTTTCAGCGAGGATTTTCAACCGGTGATCCGCTGTCAGTGAGACGAGCGCCTCACTTTGTGCTAAAATAATGGTGGATATAATTGAGGTGAGCAAATGAATAAAATAGTGGAAACGGAAAAGTGGGTTCAAGCAAAGCTTGCGCATGACACAACGGGTCATGACTGGCAGCATATCGATCGCGTGCGTCGAAATGCAGTGCTTTTATATAAAAAAGAAGGCGGCAATCGTGAAGTTATCGAACTAGCCGCGCTTTTACACGATGTTGTAGATGATAAGCTAGTGGAAGATGTTGAAAAGGCGTACGAAGAAGTGTGGGAGTGGCTGAAGAGTCAGCAGGTAGAAGAAGAGAACTGCAAGCATATCGTTCACATTTTACAAACGATGTCATTTAAAGGCGGAAACCGTCCGGCTATGGCTACGCTTGAAGGTCAAATTGTTCAAGATGCAGATCGTTTAGATGCGATCGGTGCAATTGGTATCGCACGTACGTTTATGTATGCAGGTGCTAAAGGCACGGCTTTGTATGATGAAAACATTGCTGTACGAAGTGAGATGACGGAAGAAGAATACAGAC
>NZ_JBFULJ010000319.1:0-3999 GCF_056400385.1 Priestia sp. P5_B4 | reverse complement strand
GGTACTTGTTTTACTGCCGTAAACAAAGCCGTATTCCGTTCGGTGATTGTAAACTCATGCACATCAGCTGTAAATCCTTTTTTAGCAAATAACTTTTTAATGACCTTGTAATGCTGGTTGATAATTTGAAAATAAGCACCAGGTTCAGGATCGCCTGCTGGAAGGTTTGGAGTTGCGGTTTGAGTTCCTGAAATTGTTCCTTGCCACATCGTAAGAACAGGGTTCCCGCAGTACATTTGTACTCGAAAGTCTGTGTTTTGGATATATCTACTAGCAAGTGGTCTAAACCACACTGGATTACCTGTCTGATCCATAATTAGTGCCCCAGTTTGGCCAATCATCGCTGCTTCATATACCGTATAGGGCGCAACAAATAATAGTCCGGGAGCGGTTCCGGGCTTATTAACATTAATGGTAACCTTCATGGGATGTAAGTTAGGAGCCGAAACAAAATTCCATACTTGCGGGTTTGAATGATTGGTGGATGATTGTGAATTAAAATTATCCATTCCCACTCTCATCTCCTCTAAATTTTATTATTAGCACTGTCGAGCTATTAATATGTCATTTAAGTCAGAATATGTACATATGTTTTAGGTTTACTTGTGTCTTTTTTTTATTTTAAATGCTTGTATATAAGGGCAGATGAAATAAATGTAAAAAACGAGCCCTTAGCAGATAAGAGCTCGTTTTTCTCGTTCATATACCATTATATATTATCAATGCAGCAATATTTTAATCGTGTTTAAAGTTGAAAACCATGCAAAAGAAAAGCAGATTTTTGTATATATGTTATTCGTCAAGATTTAAAAAGATGACCAAGCGTTGTCTTTATGTAAGCTGAAATTTTCATCTTTTTCTTGAAAAAATTCTATAAAAGGTAAAAACTAAAGCCTATCGCAATGTAGGTACCAACAAGTAAAACACCTTCGAACCAGTTGGAATCACCGTCATGAGAGCGGCAAGGATCATCGCAATCATTTCCGCTGTATTAAATACAAGAGGCAAGAAATCATACAAGTATGAAAACAGAACGAGTATAGGAGCAACAAACATGGCCGTTTGGACGGTTGAACCAATGGAAATCTCCACCATTACGTCCATTCTGTTATTATAGGCCATTGCAATTGCTGACACGTACTCTGCAGCACTTCCGACTATGGCCACAACAATAATTCCAATAAAAACGTGACTCCAGCCTAAGGCAGCACCTACTGGCTCAATGGTGCCAACAAGTTTTTCACTAATATAAGCTAGTACAATTGTGGCCAGTCCAAGCACAACGATTGCTTTCTTTTTTCCCCATTCTGGTTCCTCTCCATTTTCTTCTGCGTTTCCAGTAAAAATCCCCTTATGCGTGACAAGTTTAAAAAGAAGAGCAAGCAGGTAAATGGTCAGCATCACAATAGCAAAAGAAGTTGATAGAACCTGCATATCTTTATCATCCAAGCGTTTTGCAAAGATAAATGGCAATACAAAAGTTACGATAATAGCAAACATTAAGAGAGAGGTATTATGTCGTGTTTTAAACACACTAAATTTTTGCTTTTTAAATCGAATTCCTCCAACAATCATTGATATTCCGCTCGCAAAAAGTAGTTTAACGAGAACCGCTCCAGTAATAGAGGAAATGACGATTGTATTTAGTCCYTTACTTAATGCAAAAAACGAAATAATAATTTCTGCAGCGTTGCCAAACGTAGCATTAAGTAATCCCCCTGCTGTTGGACCTACTACAACGCTAAGGCTTTCAGTAGAACGTCTGATGTAATTAGCCAAACTAATTAATGTCACACAATAAATAAAGAACATTAAAATATAATTCCAATTAAAAATGCTGCCAATAATTGAAAGAGGTACACCAATAATCATAAAAATGAAAAAGACTTTATTCATATTTTCCTCCATGGTCATTTATAGATCCTATAGCAAGAAGAGAAGCTCTATATTATCTTAGCGTTTTTATTAATATAACTCTTAAGACTTTTGTTATTCACATGGAGAGTGCAACTAGCAATCAACTCGACGCATAGAAAGAGAACATACTTAATAATAGCTGGTGTAAAGTTAAAAAAGAAAAGAATCGTACAAGATAAGGCGCTATGAACTCCTCAAGATAAGCTTCAAAGTATATTAAATAGTCTGCTCTGAATAACCAATATGTATCTTTTACATGCTAAAAAGATATGGATTTTTCAAACGCCCATAATTAACGTTTACGTTAACGTTAATTATGGGTAATGTAGTTTATAGATTTAAAAATAATTAGAATGAAGCACCATTTAAATATGATTCAAACTGGTCATTATCATTAAAGGAGAGAGCTATTATGTATACACTTGGAGAACTATTAGAGCAAAGGGCTACACAATCTGCTGAAAAGGAGGCTTTAATTTGGAGTACATCTTACCATACATTTAAAGAATATAATGAACGTGTCAATCAACTCGCTCATTACCTGTTAAGCCATAACATTAAAAAAGGGGATCGAATTGCAATTCTCTGTCAAAACAATCATCCGTTTCCTACGATTCTGCTAGCCGCATTAAGAATCGGAGCCGTAGCGGTTCCTATTAGCTGGCAGCTTACGAAGTATGAAATTATCGATATTTTAGATAGTGCGCAACCTAAAATTATTTTCTACGACCAAAAATTTCATAAGGTTATTCCTTTTGATTCTGAAATATTAAATGACGTGATTACTTTACAAGTAGGAAGAAAAAATAGTGTGCAGACAGTTGAAGAATATAATGAAATTTTTTCTGCGTATTCTATACTAAATCCCAATATACAGGTCTCTCAAGATGACATAGCTATGCTTCTTTTTACTTCCGGAACAACTGGCAACGCAAAAGGCTGTATGATTGAGCATGGTCATGTGTATTCTTATATACAACCATCTAGTCAACGAATCGATTATGAAAAGGATGGTCGTTTTCTTGCCTCGCATCCTTTTTATCATATGAGTTCTATTAATAATATTTTGAAATCTGTTTCCAACGGGATGGGATTATTTTTGTTGTCAGATCCTACACCGGAAATCATTTGGGAAACGATTGAAACTCATAAGATCACTATGATGTTAGCGTTTCCCTCTATGTACATGCAAATGCTCGAAGCGGTGAAAAATGAAGGGGCAAAGAAATCTTCACTAAAGGTTGCTATTGCTGGAGGTGCAAAAGTTCCTGCTTATCTTATTAAGGAATATGAAAAATTAGACATCACTATGATACAAGGTTATGGAAGTACAGAAGCATGGACAGTCAGTGTATGGACACCAAATATGGGAAATGAAAAAATTGAATCAGCAGGTAAGCCTCTTTCTGGTGTAGAAGTAAAAATTATTGATCCCGAGTCAGGACAAGAAGTGAAAACAGGAGAAGTTGGAGAAATTATCATAAAAAGCCCCTATTGTTTTAAAGGCTATTGGCATAATCAAGAGGCGACTGACAAAGTCCTTAGAGATGGCTGGTTCTATATGGGGGACGCTGGAAAGGTAGATCAAGACGGCTTTTTATATATTATGGGACGCTTTAAAGATGTTATCGTATATGGCGGTGATAATATCTATCCTGATCAGGTAGAAGAAATAATTGAGCAAATAGATACGGTTATAGAAGCTGCTGTAGTAGGAGTAGAAGACCCAGTTTATGGAGAAAAACCTAGAGCGTATGTGGTAAAAGATCCTCATTCTTCTTTAACAAAAGAAGATATCTTAAAATATTGTAGAGATCGTCTAGCAAGCTACAAAATTCCCGAAGTTTATTTTATTGATCAACTTCCTAAAAATCAGCTCGGTAAAGTATTAAAAAGAGAACTGAAATGAAGATAGTTAAAGCGTGGACTGAATGCAGTCCACGCTTTTAAGATGGGGGAGATCCTACATAACAAAAGCTTCATTATTTTAACGCAAAAATGTTAAGTGGAAAGCTTCTTGATATCAGTGTAACAAATACGAAGGGTGTTCTCATATTCAGATTCATAGCCTGTAAATAACAC
>NZ_JBFULJ010000318.1:0-4046 GCF_056400385.1 Priestia sp. P5_B4 | reverse complement strand
AGACCGAACACCTCTTTCAACTCGTCCATTTTTTCTTCTAAGTTCATTAGTGCAATTCCTAAGTTTTCAATTTGTTCGTCCGTCAACGTTCCACCCTCCACCCGCCTCATGGCATGACGTTCAACGATTTGCCTCAATAGCTCAATAACTGTCATCACAAGCTGCGCTAAGCCTTGTTCAGCTTGATCAGGATCCAAGTGGATTCGTCCATTTGCTTGGCTGACCGGTTGCATCCATTAATTCCTCCTTTTGTTTATCAAATTGTTCAGAAGTGATTGGTTTGCGATTTCCTTCTTTTGCTTGAACCAGGGTTTCAACCGAAGAAATAAGCACCCGCAAATCCAAATACACTAAATCGACGCCGGCTATGGAAATGATTAAGTCTCCTTTAATGGCGACTCCTTTATCTAAAATGACATCTAAAATATCAATAAGAGCAATATCTTTATTCTCCATGGATTGTTTAAGAGACATAATGTTAATTCCTCACTTTACGCAAAGCTCGAGAAATGATAGGGCGGCCATGGTCCCGTCACTTCAAATTTCCAGCCTTTATTTTCAAGCTTTTGCTGAAGCTCTTCTATTTCGGTTACAAACTTAGTGATCTGCAGAGACGGGAGAAGAAACACGCTGTTCCACGCCATCTGTTCAGCTGCGCCCGTTACGTCCTTGCTCCAATTCTTTTTAACAGAGTCATAAAGCGATAACTCTTTAAGCTTGTCATGTATCTCTTCACACACTTTATTTTTGTGAAGTTCTAATTCTCTTTCAATCAGCTGATCTATTTTTTTCTTTTCAAAAAACTGTCTTCCTGGTGATAAGTGACTAATTTCTTCTTTTTTCGCTTTCACGCTTTCATTCGTTTCGCTGATTCCTTTTTTTAGCTCCGTATCATCACAGTAAATCTTCAAGTTCCACTCTTCATTTCCTTGAAGCAGCGTCAGTGAATTCTCTATCTTTTCTTTGTTAAGCTCAATCGCTGCCTGCAGACTTTCTTCACCTTTATAAATGGTACAAAATTTTAATGGAATAATCGTAAATTCTTCGTACAAAGCGGCTACCGTCTCGTGATGATGAAATGCTTTTTCCTGCAGCCAGCTCATATCCTGCTCCATTTTTTCTTGAATCACTTTTTCTGAATAGGTGTCAGCATCCAGTTTAGAAACTACAGCCGTCACCTGATCAAACGCAATTGGGTGCAGTGAGTGTTCTCCGTCAAACCCTTTATAAGATGGAAACGGCTCTATGGCTGCTGCTTCT
Organism: Priestia sp. P5_B4; assembly: GCF_056400385.1. NCBI lineage: Bacteria > Bacillati > Bacillota > Bacilli > Caryophanales > Bacillaceae > Priestia > Priestia sp. P5_B4. Next base: position 2,786 of record NZ_JBFULJ010000318.1, on the reverse strand, counting down.
TTTGTTGGAATTAGACCGTATAAATACAGTAATTCTCCCATCTAGGATTCCTCATTTCTTTTTTTTGTTAGCTCTTCCCATTGTTCAATTTCTCTGCGCTTCGCAATTTCGTACCTCATTAACAATTCATCTTCTTTTTCTTGAAACGCTTCTTCGGGAATTTCACCAAGCTCAAACATCATTTGAAGCTGAATGAGTTTTTGCTGAATCGTCGGAAGGTCATATAGCTGTTTATCAGCTTCTTCCTGTACTTTTTCGCCGATTTTCACTACAAGGTTAATAGGGGCGGTTACTAATTTGTGAAGCACGTTATTTCTCTTCTACTTTTAGGCGAATGTTCACAAAATTATAAGCAGGCCATGGACCGCTGTAATGAAAATCGGCTTTGTCTTTCCAGTTTTCATGCGCTTCATTCACTTTTTCATCAAACTTCGCTTCATCTTCTCGGTTAATTAAGAAAGATGCGTTTAAAAGCATCGTTTCGCCCGTTGGCTCATTTGCTTTTGCTGCTTCCGCTGCTTCTTCAAGCGGTGAAAACACATCTGTCTTGACTTCTTTTTGCAGGGAAGTAAACATCTTTTGAGCCATTCCCCCAAGTTGAATACGCTCATAATAACCGGCTGCTTCTGATTTTCCTTTTACGGAGGCTGATACTTTTTCAAGTTCAGGATTTTCATTTACTTTTTTCTCAAGCCATTCTTTTTTCCCAATTACTTTTAAACCGACTTCAATTTTTCCTTTGATCGCTGGAAACAGTTTTTCAAACTGCGGATAAAGGTTTTCCAAAAGAACTTTTACATCTTCTTTTGATTTGAATACATTCCCAAAGCTAATCGGAATAACCGTATCATTTTTGTCCATAATTGCTGCTACTGCGTTTTGATGCATTAATAAATTTTGGCGATTAGGATGATAAATTTTCATCGGTACTTCAGCTGCTACCATAGCTGCGTCTTTGTAGCGAATCAAAAATGTTTCAGCTTTTGTTCCTTCTACTTCCACGGCGCCAAATTCTTCGTCTTTATCCGTTTGAATGGCGCTAAAAATATAAATACCTGTTTCGTTTGTTTCACTCATGTTTTCAAGCTCCTTTACTTTTCTTCCGTGTCTATATTCTTACATTCTTCTAAAATGATTTTTTCGGCTTTGTTTTTTGCATTTTCTTCATCCAAACATTTGGTAAGCGGATGATGCAAAATATCGATACATAACGTTTGAAAATCTTCGTCATTTCCATCGATAGCAATGTCTTGCTGCGTGGCGAGAGTAGCGATCATAAGCGAAGCCCGAAGGCTAAGTCCGCTGCTGTTTTCGTCTCCAGAGCGGTTTCGCACGTTTGCTACAAGCGTTACAATTGTGCGCGCTTCGTCTTCTTCTACGTCCGTTTTCTCCGTTAAAATCGCTGTCTCTCTGTCGATGTCTTTATAATCAATAAACATGGTAATTAGCCTGTCAAGAAGCGCATCTTGCGTATCATATACGCCGGCATACTCAGCTGGATTGCTTGTGAAGATGACGCGAAAATCGGGATGCACGCGCACAAAAGGATCGGTCATTTTCACTCCATACAGCGGAAGCACGCCTTCTTCTAATATTGATAGAAAGATATTATTCGTTGCAGGCTTAGACCGAGTAAATTCGTCGTAAATCAGCGTATAGCCATTTTTTACAGCTTCAAGCAATCGGCCATCCTGCCAGTTTTCACTCACTTGTTCATCTTTTTTATAGACAGAACGAACATATTGGTCGATTACTTTTTTGCTCGTGTATCCCGTAAAATCGCCAATTAAATCTTTATTGTTGAGCTCGTGATTCCCGTGCATCAGCATTACAGGACGCTTTCTCTTTTTAGCAAGCGCTCGCGCTAAAGAGGTTTTGCCTCCGCCGGCAGGACCTGTAAAATGAATGGAATAGCCGGATTTTAAATAGCTCAGCGCTCTTGAAAGAACCTCTTTTGTCTCGTCATCTTGTATAAAAGCTCCACTGCCTTTTTTCCTTTTGTCTGTTAAGACGGTCATTTTTACGTTCCTCCTGCCATCTTATCGTCTATGCTTCAATGCCAATGGCGCTTCTATATCTGACGTCGAGTCGTTTGAATGAAATGACTTCTTTTTCTTTATTTAAAAAGCACTCGTACGTTCCGAGCATTTCATCTTTGGCGTATTTTTTCATGTATTCTCGTTCTTCAATGACTTCAACAATAACTCTCCAGCCTTCATCTTCAGTAGCTTCCACCGAGGTAATTTTATGAGGAGGAGCTACGTGTTCACCGAAAAAGTCGTTCACGGCTTGCATAATTTTTTTAATTTCCATTTTTAGTAGCCTCCAATAGTTAAATCTAAAAGCTGGAACCACCCTCAAAAAAGGAAGGTTCCATATCACTTCATATTAAATACTAAAACGCGGCTGTCCTTCACTTGAATTTGAACGTTCAGGAAGACCGTTTTCTTCTACGTCGTCACGAAGAAGCCCTACTGCTTCTGCATAGCGTAACCATGTATCAACACTGGCAATAACCACTCGTGCTTCAATCGTTAAAATCTCAATTCCTACAACAGAAACTCTTGCAAAAGCATCAATAACAATTCCTTTATCTAAAATACGGTCAATGACTTCTGCTAAACTTGAACTATTAGTACTTTTTTGAATAGACATATCTCATTTCTCCTTTCGCTTATGATCCCATTGTTTTTAAATCTGTAGATGATTTAATATCATTGGAACTTTTAATCTTAGTAGAGCTTTTAATATCCGTTGCTTTTTTAATCTGATTTGCGCCTTTTATT
>NZ_JBFULJ010000317.1:0-4047 GCF_056400385.1 Priestia sp. P5_B4 | reverse complement strand
GTTTAATCCTAAGCTCAAGACAGAATGCTGTAAAGTTGCGTTGCGATCATAAACTATTTTTTGTAACAAAACGGTCAAGTTTCTTGCCGTCACACTCATAAAAATCACTCATTGGGATGATTTTATTTTATGACTTCAGTGATAAAGTTTTATGGAGAAATGTATTCACTAATAGGATATAAGATAAAAAAGGAGATATTTATGAAAAAGCTTAGCATGCTGCTGCTCGTTTTARTTATTGCCGTGGTCGGCTGTTCAAAAGGAAATGAGCAACAGTCACAGGAAGTAAAAGGAACAATTGAAGTGCCGCAAACTATTAAAGCAAACGAACAAACATCTATTAACGTGCTCGTTACACAAGGAGATAAAAAAATCGAAAATGCAGACGTCGTACAAATTCAAGTTGAAAAAGAAGGCTATATTAACCAGGAAATGATCGATGCAAAACACGAAGGTAACGGCGCATACAGCATCGACTATACGTTCAAAGACAACGGCGAATATACGATTACCGCTCATGTGACGATAAAAGGCGACATGAAAATGTTTACGAAAAAAGTGACGGTTGGCGAGAAAAAGTAAATAGCCTATCAAAAAGCGACCTCTGCTTGTCAAAGGTCGCTTTTATTATTTCTTTGATTCTTTAATACGGTCAAGATACTGCTTCGCATGAAGCAGACCAAGATTTTTTTCTTTTCGTATGTATTTAATAGCCTGCACATCACTTCGGCCATTCATCATCATCAAATTGACTCTGTTTTCAAAAGCCTCGTCTTTCTCTATTTCTAGCTGCTTCCACTCTTCATCTAAATCACGTTTAGGTGTTTTGAGCAGGAATATCACGAGTATAACAAGAACGCTACTTGTGGTGATATAAAGCCAAAGCCAATCGAGAAACCAGCTGTTAATCACATTCACTACGATGAGAATGGTGAAACAAGAGTATAGCCTTGTTTGATACTTATTAGCTTTTTTTGAATCTATTTTATTAGAAAATATCCCCACCCTCAGCCTCCTTTTAGCACGTTATCCGCGCTTTTTTCTACTAATCTCTCTTAGTGTAAACTGCAGCTTCTTTTTACCTGATGATGACGCTTTTGGTCGTACCCTCGCTTGTCTGATAGCTTCCCGAACTGTTGCTGCCAATCACTTGTATGCTGCCGTAATTACGATAATCTTTGTCCGAAGCATGAGAGGTTTGTAGTTGTTTTAACTCCGTTCCCTCTAAAATAAAGTAAGGGCMGTCATAACTCGTATTCTCGTACTCACCGGAAGAATAAAGGTGCGTGTACGCATAGCGACTAGTTGTAAAGAAATGCTGATTATTAAGAACCTCTACCTWCGAAAAAAACTCATCTGCGGTCATTAATCGGTCATATTGAGCAGGCTTTCGATCAACTTTGTCACTTGTAACCGTTAAACGATCCTCTCCTTTGTCTTCACATAAAAAACAAGAGCTGTAATCTAGCATTGTATAGGAGTTATGATCAGAAGGATGTATTACTGTAAACCGCATAGAAGATATGTTTTGATTCCTATCGAGCGTTAAACGAAAATCTTCTATTTTTGCATTGTTCTGTGACAGCTGCTGTTCTTTTCGAAATGATTCCCAGCTTTTGCTTACTTCTCCAGACTTCAGCTCATCTCTTGTAAATAGAAGCGTTTGTTTTGTACCTTTATAAACGACATTTACAATACTGAGAATAAGGAGAGCAAGGATTGCCAGCCAGCAGATGGTTTCTGCTGCCTTGTTTTTCGCCATAGTTGTTCTCCCCCAGAAGTTACATGTGTGCGTATCATAAAACAAATACACATCATACAAATTACCATTTCTCCTAAAAAATATCAATCAATCTTACATTATAAAACTGAAAATCTAGTTAATTAACAACTCATAAAAAATACAGGGCTCTTTTTAAAACCCTGCACTTTTATATCATATTTAAATAAGGTTAAACGCTTTTACCACTTGAGCAACCGTAAACGTAACGCCAATCGCAATCACTGTTGGTATTGTAAAAGCAAGAAACGTCCACTTGACATTTTTGGTTTCTTTATAAATATTCACAAGCGTCGTTCCGCACGGAAAATGCAGAAGCGAAAACAACATCATGTTAAGAGCTGTTAGCCACGTCCAGTGGTGGTCAAGGAAAATTTGCTTCAGTCGAGTTGCATCTTCAATTTCAATTAATGAGCCTGTTGATAAATACGCCATCAGTAGAACCGGTACAACAATTTCATTTGCTGGCAAGCCAATGATAAAAGCAGCTAGTATATACCCGTCTAGCCCCAGCGACTTAGCGAACGGATCAAGAAACTGAACGAAGTGCATCAAAATACTTGTGTCACCGATATAGATATTAGCCAATACCCACGTTAACACCGCCGCGGGTGCTGCAACAATAATCGCGCGTTTTAACACAAACAGTGATTTATCCAGCGTCGCGCGCACAATCGTATCAACAAATTTCGGCTTGCGGTAAGGCGGAAGCTCTAGCGTATAGTGTGTTGGTACTCCGCGCAGCGCCGTTTTAGAAAGTGCCCACGATACAAACAGCGTCACCACAATTCCGAATAACACTGTTCCGACTACCACAAGCGCCGTTACGAATGTTTTAGCACTCCCTGTAAAGCCTGTTGCCATAAATAAAGAAGCTAACAAAATCAGCGTAGGCCATCTGCCGTTACACGGAACAAAGTTATTTGTTAAAATCGCCATCATACGTTCACGCGGCGATTCAATAATACGCGTTGACATAATTGCTGCGGCGTTACATCCAAATCCCATCGCCATCGTCAGTGACTGCTTGCCGTGTGCGCCTGCTCGTTTGAACAGACGATCCATATTAAACGCGACCCGAGGCAAGTAGCCATAGTTTTCTAAAAGCGCAAACACCGGGAAAAAGATGGCCATCGGAGGCAGCATCACGCTAATGACCCATCCTGTACCTCGAAACAGTCCTAATACAAGAATTCCGTGCAGCCATTCCGGCGCATGCATCATTTGAAAGAAAGCTGTTAAATACCCTTCCGCCCAGCCAAATCCTTGTGCGATTAATCCGGAAGGAACGTTTGCGCCGGCTATGGTGATATAAAAGATGACCGATAAAATACCGAGCATAATCGGAAATCCCCAAATTGGCGAAGTGAAGACTTTATCTAACTTTTCTGTGCGCTGAAGCTTTGAGCGGTCTTCGTACACAACTGATTTTTTACATATTTGCTGTGACGACTTGTAAATGCTTGCGACCATATTGGAACGATGATCTTTTTCTTTTGCCTGCTGCGCATAGCGCGTTAGCTGTTCCATGGCTAATGCGTTTTCAGGAGTTAACGGATTTCCCATATGCGCTGTTCCTCCTTTCTGTGTGACTGATATCTTGCTGCTGACGCTGCTGAATGGTTTCTAAAAATGACGTGTCTCCATCAAGAACCCGTAAAGCAATCCAGCGCAAAGGAAATTGATTTCCCACAATAGAAGCGACTTGAGGCTCTAGCTCCTTTAGTGACGCTTCAATTTCTTTTGTGTACTGCACCTGGTAAGGATTAAGATTTACTTGCCCTCGCACGACTCCTTCAATTGCATCGAGCAAATTCGTAATGCCTTTTTTATTACGTGCTGATATAGGCACAACCGGTACGCCTAGCGATTCAGCGAGCTTTTTTTCGTTGATCACAATTCCTTTTTTCTTTGCTTCATCCATTAAGTTCACGCAAATCACGACGTTTTCAGTCATTTCCATTACCTGCAGCGCTAAATTAAGATTTCGCTCCATCGCCGTTGCATCGACCACCACAACCGTAACGTCAGGTCTTTCAAATAAAATATAGTCACGCGCTACTTCTTCGTCCGCTGAGTTTGAATAAAGTGAATACGTTCCAGGCAAATCGACGATTGTGTAGAGCTGCTGATGATGTTCAAACGTCCCTTCTGCTTTGGCTACGGTTTTCCCCGTCCAGTTTCCCGTATGCTGCTTGAGACCGGTTAAGCTATTAAATAACGTACTTTTTCCTGTGTTCGGATTTCCTGCTAATGCAATACGATAC
>NZ_JBFULJ010000316.1:0-4052 GCF_056400385.1 Priestia sp. P5_B4 | reverse complement strand
ATACAAGCGGCATTTTATATGGCGAGTTAGAGAGCTTTTCAGCAGAAAAGACTGTGGCATTCGCTGTAACAGCGGGAATGCTTGCTCATACAATCGTAGGCGATACTCCTATGTCATCCCAGTACGATATACAAAAAGCGATGACAGAATCAGTAGGCGATGTAGAAAGGTAGAGGATGTAATAGTGAACGTATCTCGAAAAAAAGGACCACTGTATTTACAAATAAAAAATATCTTAAAAGATCGAATTTTGCATGGCGTGTATCCCATTCAAACAAATATTCCTTCTGAGCCGCAGCTGGAAGAGGAATTTCAAGTAAGTAAAATTACGGTTCGAAATGCTATTAAAGAACTTGTGAAAGATGGATATTTAGAAACAAAAAGCGGTAAAGGAACAAGAGTTATTCGAAATACATCTATTTCAAGGCTCTCAAAAGGAAAACGCTTTACCGAAGTGTTGGTGGAAAAAGGGCATATCATTCAGAAAAAGTTGCTTGGGGCGGAGACAATTAAAAATGCACCAGAAACAACTTTATATACGCTGTTTGGTGAGCAATGTATTCAAATAGAACGTCTTTACTATTTAGATAATGAACCTTATATTCATTACACGCATTATTTAACCATGCAACGTATGGAAGGGATAGAATTAACACACTTAAATGCACAGTCGTTATACGATTTGATTGAAGAACAAGATATTACATTGGAGAAATTTCGAGATCAGTTTGCTGTTGCAAAAGCTGATTCTTATGTAGGCGAAAGACTGAATGTGCAGGCCGGAGAAGCGCTATTAAAGAGATCACGGTATTCATATGATGAAGAAGGAAATATCATCGAATACAGTGAGGGCTATTATAATACAGAGATGCAGCAATACATTGTGAATTACGATATTTAAGAAGTGCGAGAAGAATACATATTCTTTTCGTCTGAAAAATGAGAGCGTTTACTAAATGGGGGAAAAGAGGAATTTAGTATGGATATGTATCTATTGCTTGTGACATGCCTAGCAATTGTTATTGTTGTATTAGGAGTCTCTTGGTGGAAGTGGCATGCTTTTATTAGCTTAACCGTTGCCAGTTTATTTCTGGCTATTATGTCAGGGCTTTCGATGGACAAAATTGTGGGGGCTTATGAAACAGGAGTCGGCAGTGTTTTAGGTCACCTTGTTGGAATCTTGGCGCTTGGAACGATTTTAGGGAAAATGATGTCAGACTCAGGGGCTGGCATGCAGGTGGCGGAGTTTTTCATTAGGTTTTTTGGAATCAAAAAGTTGCCATGGGCGATGCTCTTTGCTGGTTTTATAATAGGTATTCCAGTTTTTTTTGAAGTTGGAATTGTTATTTTACTGCCGTTAGTGATTTCTATTCATAAAACAACAAGACAAAATATTCTATTAATTGCACTGCCTGTAATTGCAGGCCTATCGATTGTACATGGTCTTGTGCCCCCCCACCCGGGAGCGATGACAGCCATTGGAATATATGATGCAGACTTAGGAAAAGTTTTGCTCTATTCATTGATTATTGCTCTTCCAKCAGCAATAGTAGCAGGGCCTGTATTCGCAAAATGGGTGCATAAACGTGTGATTCCTGAAGGGGAACCTGAATTAATTCGTATCAGCACTTCATCTGAAAAATTACCTAACACAGGTATTTCATTTTTCATTATCTTATTACCTGTGTTATTAATGGTGTTATCTGTTATGGCTCCGTATATACCGCTTTCTAGCTTTTTAACTAAATTTTTTGTATTTATCGGCAGCCCTGTCATCGCACTTTTAATTTCTTGCTTTGCCGCATTTTATCTTTTGGGCATGCGTCAGGGAATGAAGAAAGATATAATTAAAAGATTAGTAGAAGAATCATTGCTTCCGGTTGGATCTATTATTTTAATTATTGGAGCTGGAGGGGGATTTAAACAAATTTTAATTGATAGCGGTGTAGGTACATCAATTGCTCAAATGTCTGAGCAAATATCGCTTTCTCCTATTGTCTTAGCATTTATGGTAGCAGGATTAATTCGTATTGCTACCGGATCGGCAACCGTTGCATTAACAACAGCTGCCGGCATTGTTTCACCAATCATTGTGCATATGTCTGGAGTCAATCTGGAACTGCTGGTTATTGCGACAGGAGCAGGATCACTAATGTTCTCTCATGTAAATGATGCAGGCTTTTGGCTAGTAAAAGAATATCTAGGTCTAACAGTAAAAGAGACGTTTAAAACATGGACGGTACTAGAAACACTGCTTTCGTTTATTGCTTTTGGAGGCGTTCTATTATTTGATGTTTTTATTTGAAAATTTCCTCCTTCTGATTATTTTGGAAGGAGGTTTACTAGTTGACTTGATATATAGTATTTGTAGAATAAGGAGGCAATGTATATGACCTGGTTAAAAGAAATACTTGGAACAGAAAAAGCTATTATTGCTATGTGTCACTTGTTACCGCTGCCTGGAGATCCATATTTTAATAGTGAAAAAGGTATGGACTATGTAGTAGAAATGGCAAGAAAGGATTTGCATGCTCTTCAAGAAGGCGAAGTAGATGCTATTATGTTTTCAAATGAGTTTAGCATGCCGTATTTAACGGATGTTAAAACGGAAACTGTAGCTGCGATGGCACGAATTATAGGTGAATTGATGTCGGAAATTAAAGTGCCCTTTGGAGTAAATGTATTGTGGGATGCTAAGAAATCTTTGGATTTAGCGGCTGCTACTGGTGCTAAGTTTGTTAGAGAAATTTTTACAGGCGTATATGCAAGTGATTTTGGTACTTGGAATACCAACGTTGGAGAAACAATTAGACATCAGCATCGAATTGGGGCCAAAAACGTTAAATTATTATATAATGTTGTTCCTGAATCTGCTGCGTATTTAGCTGAGCGGGAAATTGAAAGTATTGCTGCATCTACGGTATTTAACAATCGACCAGATGCGCTATGTGTATCTGGATTAACAGCAGGGGCCAAGACGGATGTGCAGTTATTAATGCGCGTAAAGGAGGCTGTTCCTAATACAATTTTACTTGCTAATACAGGAGTTAATTTCACTAATTTCAAAGAACAGTTATCTATTGCTGATGGGGCAGTTGTAGGTACAACATTTAAATACGACGGTAAATTTGAAAACCATGTGGATGTTGACCGTGTAAAAAGATTTATGGACAAAGTAAAATTTTTTCGTGACAATCTTTAAACGACAAAAAGGGTAAAGGTGAATCAGTTAGCTTTTAGTTTTGATACGGATGCTGTAATTGTCCACAGTGCACCTGTATACCTCATCTGTAATAAAGGCATATTTAAAAAGAGATAGCAATAGATGAGAATATACAGCTTAGTTTCATTGGAGTAATAGCTAAAAGAAAATGGACAATATTAAAAGAGAAATTTTCATTGATCCCGCCCAATCTGAAGAATACAAATTCTCTGTTTAATTAATTTTTATTATAGTGGTGATCTAATGAAAAATGAGCCTTTTCATATTAATTAGTATCTTAACTGTGCAAATCAAACGTAAGAAGCAGTTCTGTAATTAGAGCTGTTTTTTTATTGCCCAAAAGCTATAGGTCAGGGGGGAAATAAAAAACAGAATGTTGGATAGCATAATGATAAGTAAATGTACAATGAGTATGCTCTCTTTTCAAAGAAACAGACGTACTCAACAAAGCTGAAGAAGCGGAGGGAAGTAACAGTGCCTGACAAACCTAGTATTACCTCAAGCGAAATTGGGACGCTGTGGATGACATATCAGCAGAAAACGTTAATTATTTGCTTGTTAGATTATATGATTGAACATGCGGATGATGAAGATGCTAAAACAATTATGACGGACTTGCGTGAGCAGCTCATTATATACATACGAAAAATAAAAACAATATTTGAAAAAGAAGGAGCGGTAGTGCCAACGGGGCTTTCATCTCAAGACGTAAATGTACAGGCTCCAAAACTATTTACTAACGGATTTGATATTATGTTTCTTCGTGTCATCAAAGAAATTAGTATGGGGATGTATACATTAAGTTTAGGCAAGGCCTACAGAGAAGATG
>NZ_JBFULJ010000315.1:0-4059 GCF_056400385.1 Priestia sp. P5_B4 | reverse complement strand
AACTTCTTGTTACAATGAATGACATGCATGATGTGTTTAAACGAAAAGCGCAAGAATTTGATCATGTAATTAAAATGGGCCGTACGCACCTTCAAGATGCTGTACCCGTTCGTCTTGGTCAAGAGTTTGAAGCATACAGCCGCGTGTTAGCGCGCGACATTAAGCGTATCAGCGCAACGCGTGACCACTTGCATGAAGTAAATATGGGGGCGACAGCTGTTGGAACAGGCTTAAATGCAGATCCTCGCTATATTGAAAATGTAGTCAAACACTTAGCGGATATCAGTGGTCTGCCGCTTGTGCATGCAGAGCATTTAGTAGATGCTACTCAAAATACAGATGCTTATACAGAAGTATCTGCAGCGCTTAAAATCTGTATGACGAATATGTCTAAAATTGCAAATGACCTGCGTTTAATGGCCTCTGGACCTCGTGCAGGTCTAGGAGAAATCAGCCTTCCTGCTCGTCAGCCTGGTTCTTCAATCATGCCAGGAAAAGTAAACCCGGTTATGGCTGAATTAATCAATCAAATTGCGTTTCAAGTAATGGGAAATGACCAAACAATCTCTCTTGCTTCAGAAGCAGGTCAGATGGAGCTTAACGTCATGGAACCTGTGCTTGTATTTAACTTGCTTCAATCAATCAGCATCATGAACAACGGTTTCAGAAGCTTTACAGATCACTGTTTAGCAGGAATTGAAGCAAACGAAACGCGCATGAAAGAATATGTAGAAAAAAGCGTAGGAATTATTACAGCTGTTAACCCTCACTTAGGCTATGAAGTCGTATCGCGTATTGCGCGTGAAGCGATTTTAACAGGAAAACCAATTCGTGAGCTTTGCCTTCAATACGATGTGTTAACAGAAGAGGAATTAGATCTTATTTTAAATCCATTTGAAATGACGAACCCTGGTATTGCAGGAAGTTCATTGTTTGATCGTCAGTAAAAAGAACGGCTTCCATAAGGAAGCCGTTTTTTTTATAAAGACATTTGCTGAATGACGCGGCGCATTTTCTGAGCTATTGCAGCCAAAGCGTCATTTTTTTCAGCAAACTGGGGAATTTGTGTATAAAAATCTCCGAAACACTCCTCTTTATATCTCGGAACGACGTGCATGTGAAAATGAGTTAACTCGTTAAACATTCCCCCGTTTTGAGAGAGAGTAACTCCGTCTGGAAAAAAGAGCGTCTTTACTGTTTTTGTCATTAGCTTCGCTGCATTCATTACGGCCAGTATGTGTTCAGTATCAAATTCGTCAATTTCCACTATATGTGTTTTAGGAAGAATTAAGACGTGTCCTTCGTTAAACGGCTTGTGATCTAATAGGCACGTCACAAACGAATCTTCAAATATTATATGTGATTTCTCTTGGCTATTTGCTAATCGACACCCTAAGCAATCTATACGTGGATTCCCCATCATATTTTCTCTCCTTTTTTAAGATAACTAAAGTGTAGCACGAGAAGTATCAGGAGAAATAGTTTGAAATATACACAGATGTTTTTTCGCTTAGTAAAGAGAGCCCGGATATATGAACTAGGCTCTTTGTTTCGTTCTTTTCATATGTTTATCTAAAATTTACCATGGTTTTAATTGTAAAAACAAAACCTTTACAGTATAATGATAGTGTAACAGTTAACTGTAACTAATAAGGGGGGATTGTTTGAATACGTATACAGGAAAGCAAATTACGGAGTTATTAAATAATGAAGGTGCGGACTTGAACCTGCGTACGGTACGGTATTACACGCAAATAGAAATCGTTCCTCCGCTAGTGCTAGCAGGGAACAAACGCGTGTATACAGATCAGCATGTTCACTACTTTCGAGCCGTTTTAACATTATCAAAAGCAGGTGAGTCACTAGCTTCGATTCAAGAAATGCTGCGTTCAATGAGTGATGAAGAAGTAAAAAACATCGGTGCGCAGTTCCCTCTTTACCAAAGTAAACAAATTCAGAATCAAGAAATGCATCAAGTGAACGAAGATGTGTTTGTCGCTATGAACCGAAATTTATCAGCGGACGTACGGCAAAAAGTAATTGAGTCTGTTACTCAAATTTTAAAGGATCATTCATCGCATGATTAAATTAGCTGTGGCAAAATCAGTGATGGAAAAAGAAGAAGGCATGAACCACCTTTGTATTACATTTGAACGTTCGCAAGTAAAAGTAACAAACATCACGATTGATATTCAGCTGCCCGAAGGCCTGTTTAAAACGACAAACTTAAATGGATACTGGGAAAACGAACAGGGGCAAATCGAAGTAAAACATATCGACGATGAACCTCTATTAATAGAGCTCTACACGGAAGAGGCCGTTTTATATCCACAGGCAGAAATTGCAGTTGCTGTGAATTACCACGATGAAAGCTTGCATATACAGCAAAAAAGGCATTCTCTAATGATTAAATTTACGGATGAAGATTTGATAGGGGATTCATTTTTAAATCATGAAATCAGTGCAAAAGTGAAAAAATTTGCTCGTACTAATTCAGGGGAAAGAGGCGGTCACATGAACTTAACTCCATATGTAGTGGAACAAACAAGCAAAGGAGAGCGTGCCTATGATATTTATTCAAGGCTGTTGCTCGACCGAGTGATTATGCTTACAGGTGAAGTTACGGACGAGGTGGCTACTACCATTATCGCTCAGCTTCTATTTTTAGATGCTGAAAACCCAGAAAAAGATATCAGCATTTATATTAATTCACCGGGAGGATCTATTACAGCGGGCATGGCTATTTTTGATACGTTGCAGCTTATACGTGCAGACGTAAGCACATTGTGTATAGGGCTAGCGGCATCTATGGGTTCATTTTTACTAGCGGGTGGTCAAAAAGGGAAACGTTTTGCTCTTCCTAATAGCGAAGTGATGATTCATCAGCCGCTAGGAGGAGCAAAAGGACAAGCAGCTGAAATTGAGATTCGAGCAAAGCGTATTTTGCGGTTAAAAGACCACTTAAATGAACTGCTGTCTGAACGAACAGGACAGTCGCTTTCAACAATTAAAAAAGACACTGATTGAGATACATTCTTTACAGCGGATGAAGCAAAAGCATATGGCATGATTGATCAAATTTTAGTTCATCAATAAGGAGGATGCCGTGTGGAAAAAATAAATCGTTATTCAGTAGAATATGAATGGGCGAACGTGATTTTTTATCAAGAAGTAGAGGCAATGACTATACAAGAAGCAAAAGAGCGCATTCAACATACAAAAGTAAACGCTGCTATTCGCGCTGTTCATGTCATAGAAGATGTCGAATTGTAACGAAAAACTGGATCCTTTCGGGGATTCAGTTTTTTTGAGCAAATGAAGCAGGGATTTAGATGAAGAAAGGAGAATGCAAAAAGAGATTTAAAAACGAGCAGCTGGTAGCATCATTCAGCAAGAACATCTCATTTCAATTACACAAAGAAAGGTAGATGTAAATGAAAAAAGTATGGTCTGGATTAGTTGTTCTCATTGCTATTTGTTGGGTGATAACAGGATGTCAGCAAAGCAGTGCTTCAAGCGGTACTGTTGAACAAAAGCTCGTAATCGAAAAATACATAGCCGATAATCAATATGGCCATGCGGTTAAAATGAAAGACCAAAATCAAGTGCAGAAAGTGCAGCAGTGGTTAAAAGATGTATCATGGAGAGAAGAAAAAGCTGAAATGATTCGAAAACCTAACTACATTCTTCACTTTGAACCGGTAGAAACAAAAAAGGATATAAAGGTACAATCTTATCGCATGTGGGTCAACTTAGAAAACGAAACCGTTGAATTAGCTACAGATACACACTACGCACAGTTAAAGGGCAAACAAGCAAGATCATTTATTGAATTAGTAGAGCCGAAATAGAAAGCAGCTATACAACAATGTCCAATGAAAGCTAAAACTTCACTTGTTCATATCGAAGCTATCTTCACCGATATGCTTGATGATCTCGAAGGTTCAGAGCTGCTCATTACTAACGCGCTTGATATGAGAGTGTAGAAGTATTAAATGTGAGAGGTGACAAGCGGCAATTATTAAATGTAGCAATAAAGAATTACACTTACAGGTAGGT
>NZ_JBFULJ010000314.1:0-4063 GCF_056400385.1 Priestia sp. P5_B4 | reverse complement strand
TAAAAAGATTGAAGTTCCATACTTACTATTCGATGACCATAATCTTTAAGGAGAAGGTGCACTAGTGACTGCTTTGCATTTAAGTAAAATAGGAAGCAAAATGACTAATAAAGTAGGCGTTCGCGCTATCATGCATGACATCCAAGAGGTGCTCAATTCCAATCTCAATCAATATGTGAATTTAAGTGCTGGCAACCCCGCCATCCTCCCTCAAGTTTATGAAATGTGGCAAGAAGCTTTAAGAGATATTGTGAACGACAAACAATTAAAAAATTTGATTAGCCAATATGGTTCTAGTTACGGTACGCATGAATTAATTGATTGCATAAGAGAATACTTCTTTACGAATTATCGTATTAAACTGGAAAGAGAACAAGTCTTGATCACGTCGGGAAGTCAAAATCTCTTTTTTTTAGCTTTAAATTCGTTTTGCGGTACAAGTAAAGAAGGAAGAGTAAAAAAAGCATTAATACCTATGCTGCCAGATTACGCTGGGTATAGTGGAGTCGCGCTTGAGGAAGGTGTAATAGAAGGAATTCCTCCTATCCTCTCAAAGCTTGATCGTCATACGTTTCGCTATGAATTTAACAAGCAGGCATTTAAAGATAAAATAGCTCAGGACCCAGACATCGGAGCTATTGTATTATCAAGACCTAATAACCCAAGCGGCAACATCCTTTCTGAAGAAGCCGTACAGCTTATATCCCAAGTGTGCAAGGACTATCACATTCCATTGCTAATTGATTCAGCTTACGCACCGCCTTTTCCTGCTATTAATTTTATTGAAATGGATCCGATCATACATGATAATATCATTCACTGCAYGAGTCTTTCTAAAGCCGGATTGCCTGGTGAGAGAATAGGAATTGCTATAGGAAAAAGTGACTTCATAAAAGTAATGGAAGCATTTCAATCAAATATTTTGATTCACTCCTCTAGGCTAGGTCAAAGGATGGTGGTTAACACCTTAAAGAGCGGGCAGTTAGCCGGAATTTCAGCTAACTATATAAGAACTCATTATAAACAAAAACATGACTATTTAAAAAACCTTTTAACTACACGTATGCCGGATGATATTCCTTGGTATTTACACAAAGCGGAAGGTTCGTTATTTGGCTGGCTTTGGTTAGAAGGTTTGCCTTTCAGTGATAGCGATCTATACAATAAATTAAAAGCAGAAAACTTGATTGTAGTGCCAGGCGGCTCATTCTTTCACGGCAGCCAATCTTCTTCTCACAACCGGGAGTGCATTCGCATAAGTCTTACTGCTGCAGATGAGGAGTTAAAGAAAGGAATTGATATTCTTTCTTCAGTAGTTAAGGAAATATACAGTTCAAACTTTATATTTCAAACAGAAAAATTATAATTTCTTTAAGGTTTAGAAGTGCAACTCATACGTAATCATAAAGGGTTCTTTATAAGCTAAAGATTGTTTAAAGAAGACAATAACATCCAATTTCTTTTGGAACTGGATAATTTTTTGCAATGAAAGACTCCTATATTTCTGCTAGCATATGAACCACGTCAAGAAATAGCAAGGAGGCTTTTTATTTTTATGATAAAGAAACTAGTGATTGCTATAGCAATGCTTATCCCAAGTTTTGGTGCAGGTTACTCAGCATTTGCAGCAGCGCCCGCTCATGAACAGCACGTTCAAGTAAATAAAAATGATAAAGAATTATTAGCTCGTCTTGTATCAGCTGAAGCCAAAGGAGAGCCTTATGCAGGCAAAGTAGCCGTGGCGACAGTTGTATTAAATAGAGTCGACAGTAGCAAATTTCCAGACACTGTAAAAGGCGTTATTTATCAAAAAGGTCAGTATAGTCCGGTCAGCAACGGTCAAATTAATAAACCTGCAGACAAAGATTCAAAAAAAGCTGTAGAAGAAGCAATTAACTTCCAAGGTCAAGGAAAAGGTTCATTATTCTTCTTTAATCCTGATAAAACGGGAGATCAATGGCTGCGCCAAAAACAAGAAACAATTAAAATAGGAAATCATGTATTTGCAAAATAATAAAAAAGCTAATGGCTAGCTGCGCGCTGCTATTAGCTTTTTTAGTTATGTACATAAAATAAATAGTAGAATAATCTTTAAAATTAGAATTTCATGGTAAAATATAAAAAGTCATTCATAACTAAAAATATGAGGTGATAGCGTGAAAGAGAATATGATGTTTGCTTGGATAGCTTCATGGTTAGCTCTTGCTGGTCAGCTCGTTTTTTTACGGGAGTAGCGCTTTTTACAGGAGATTGGCGCTACATGATGTGGAGTTTTATGATAAGTATAATTGTAGGTATACCTAGTATCATTAGCACCTATAAACGAAATCAGCAGCTAAAAGCTTACAAAAAATAAGGAATATCGTATTGAAACGAGTTATGAAAGACTTAGAGAAATCCTCCAAGTCTTTTTTTGTGTGGGTATAAAAAGACATGAACCGTACTCCGTTCTTCTAAAAAAAGTGCTTTTTACATAGTTTATCAATACAGAAAATTTGATAAACATGCGGAGGAATAACCATGCAGAAACAGCCTAATTTTTTGTTGATTATCGTGGACGAGGAGCGATTTCCACCCTTATATGAAAGTAAAGAACTAAAAAAGTGGAGAAAAAAACATTTAAAAGCACATGAATTTTTAAAACAGCATGGAACGGAGTTTACTCGTCACTACGTCGGTTCTACAGCTTGTTCACCAAGTCGAGCTACATTATTTACAGGGCAGTATCCTTCATTGCACGGAGTTACGCAAACGCAAGGTATCGCAAAGAAATCACAAGATCCTGATATGTTTTGGCTGCAGCCTAATACCGTCCCGACGATGGGAGAGTATTTTAAGAAGGCTGGGTATCAAACCTTTTATAAAGGAAAATGGCATATTTCTGATGAGAACATCTTAATTCCAGGAACACATGACGTTTTTTCTAGCTATCAGATGCAAACAGGAATACCGGATCCAGAGAAAGAAGGCCTTTATCAACGGGCTAATAAGCTTGAAAAGTTTGGTTTTTCAGGGTGGATTGGTCCGGAACCGGAAGGGAGAAATCCGCACAATTCCGGTTCATCTGCGGCCGTTGGAGTGAGCGGACGAGACGAAATATATGCAGAGGAAATCATAGAGCTTATTCAACGATTAGAACATCAAGCGCCTGCGCAGCCTTGGCTCATGGTAGCTTCATTTGTGAACCCGCATGACATTGCGCTGTTCGGAGCGATTACCAAACACCTTCCTATGTTTCAGTTTTCTATTGATGAGACGATTCCAAACATCGATCCGCCACCTACCATTAGAGAACCTTTACAAACAAAGCCTAGCGCTCAAAGCAGCTATAAATACATCTATCCAAAAGCGCTGCAGCCAACCCCAAATTCTAGCTTCTACCGGCGCTTGTATTATCAGCTGCAAAAAAATGTTGATAAACAAATTTTAAAAGTTCTTCGGACCATGGAACAATCTTCGTTCTATGAAAATACAATTATTATTTTTACGTCTGATCACGGTGATTTGCTTGGAGCTCACGGGGGACTACATCAAAAATGGTACAACATGTATGAAGAATCTATTCACGTTCCGCTTCTCATTCATAACAAGCGTTTGTTTCCTAGTTATCAACGTACAGACACATTGACTAGTCACCTTGACTTGATCCCGACAATGCTTAGTTTAGCTAATATAGATGCTTCCGCTATTCAAAAGCAATTACAAAAAAGTCATACGGAAGTACATCCATTTGTTGGGCGAGACCTCTCAGGTATACTTCGAGGAGAAACGTRTGCTGAGCAAGAGGAAACAGCGATTTTCTTCATGACGGATGATGACCCGACAAAAGGACTTCACCAAACAAATTTTTTAGGAGAAAGCTACCCGTCAGTTGTTCAGCCTAATCACATTCAAGCGATCATTGTCGAGTTTTCGTCAGCGGCAGGAAAGGAAATTTGGAAATACGCTCGCTATCATGATAATCTGCAATTTTGGTCAGCAGATGACGAAAAAGATGAATTCATTCACGGAGAGCAATATGAAGGTTACCCTGTGAGTTTTACTACCCTTAAAACAACCCGTG
>NZ_JBFULJ010000313.1:0-4079 GCF_056400385.1 Priestia sp. P5_B4 | reverse complement strand
CTTATAAGGTATTTATTTCTAATTGCGCAAAAAAACCTTATATTCCTTACATTTTATTCTACGAATATGTCCTACTTTTAACAAAATGACACTATTTGTGACAAAAAGACAAAATTCTACTTAATTCTTATATAAATAGCTGAAATAATGTTGAACTTTGATATATAATATAAACGTGTATATATATCAAAGAAAAACACCGTTTTTTGCTTTTTGTATACATAACTAAGTAGTTTAGAAAGAAGTAGGTGTCATAATGTTTAATCACACAACTGTTTTGCTTAAAGAAGCAGCGGAAGGCTTAAATATTAAGCCGGATGGAGTATATGTCGACTGCACGCTTGGCGGAGCAGGTCATAGTGAATATATCGTAAAACAGCTATCAGAAAAAGGGAAATTAATTGCGTTTGATCAAGACGATGTCGCTCTTGCAAATGCAAAAGAGAAATTGGCCCCGTATCTAGACAGAGTTATTCTAATCAAAAGTAATTTTCGCTATTTAAAAGAGCAGCTAATGGAACACGGAATTGAAGAAGTAGACGGAGTATTATTTGACCTCGGAGTCTCGTCTCCTCAGTTGGATACACCAGAGCGAGGGTTCAGCTTTCATCATGATGCCCCGCTTGATATGCGCATGGATCAAAACTCAATGTTTTCTGCGTACAACGTAGTAAATGAATGGCCTTATGAAAAACTTGTGAAAATCTTTTTCCAATACGGAGAAGAAAAGTTTTCAAAACAAATTGCCCGCAAGATTGAAGCATATCGAGAGTCTAAACCAATTGAAACAACGCTAGAGCTGGTTGATCTTATTAAAGATGGTATTCCAGCGCCAGCTAGACGAACGGGTGGACATCCGGCGAAACGAATTTTCCAGGCTATTCGAATTGCTGTAAATGATGAGCTTCAAGTATTTGAAGACGCAATTGAACAGGCTATGGATGTGATCAAAAAAGGTGGACGTGTAAGTGTTATTACCTTCCACTCACTTGAAGATCGAATTTGTAAAGTGGCGTTTAAAAATGCAAGCACGGTTCCGCAGCTTCCGCATGGACTGCCGATTATTCCAGAAGAATTTAAACCTAAAATGAAAGTTATTACAAGAAAACCTATTTTACCTTCAGAAGAAGAGATAGAAGAAAATAAGCGCGCGCGTTCGGCAAAGCTTCGAATTGTTGAGAAATTAGTGTAATTAAAGGGTTTTATCAAAGAGGAGGGGACGAGAATGAACAATGTAGCATACAAAGTAAGAGAGCAAGATCAGCAGCAGAAGCAGCAAAAGACGGTACGTCAAGTTGTTCGAAAGACAAAAAGAAAAATTACGGTTGGTGAAAAAATTGTGTATTCTGGATTTGTCGCACTCATGCTGTTTGGGTCTGTGCAAATCATTTCAAATCAATCTTCGCTTTATAGCATCAGTGAAGAAGTGCAATCACTCGATGGAAAGATTGACAAGCAAGAGGCAAAAAACAATGAGTTAAAATTACAGGTAACAGAGTTAAGTGCATACGATCGTATTTGGACAAAAGCAAAAGAACTTGGACTAAAATTGAATGAAAATAACGTAAAAGTCGTTAACGATTAATTGCGATGACTACGCCAAGAAAAAATAGCAATATTAGTACAGGAGCAGCAATATTAATTTTAATATTTGCATTGCTCTTTTTTGTATTAGCCATCAGGTTCTTTTACATCCAAGCGACGGGCAAAGCAGACGGAGAAGCTTTAGCCGAAATTGCACAAAAACAGCATACGCGAACTTCTAAAATTGAAGGACAGCGCGGTACGATTTACGATCGAAACGGAGAAGCAATCGCCCAAGACACGGGTGCTTATACGGTTGTGGCGATCTTAGATAAAAAACAAACAAAAGACAAAGATCACCCGCAGCACGTAGTAGACCCAGAAAAAACGGCTGAAAAATTAGCCCCATTATTAAAGATGGACGAATCGAAAATTGACAGCATGTTAACGAGAGGAATTAAACGTGGTACCTTCCAAGTCGAACTTGGCCCAGGCGGACGTGACATTGATAACGTGCTAAAGCAAAAAATTGAAAAACTAAATCTCCCAGGCATCACGTTTTTACGCGATTCGAAGCGCTTCTATCCAAACGGTGTATTCGCTTCAAGTATTTTAGGATACGCACAAAAAGATGATACGGGTAAAATCGTAGGGAAAATGGGAATTGAAAAAGTATTTGATAAGCAGCTTTCTGAAGAAGATGGATATGTAAAATACGAAGCTGCTAAAAATGGAATTAAGCTTCCGGATCCAAAAGAGTCAATTGTAGCTCCGAAAAATGGAGACAGCGTCACGCTTACAATTGATGAAAAAATTCAAACGTTTTTAGAGGATGCAATGACAGCTGCTGCTAAAGAATATAAACCAGAAGAGCTAATGGCAACAGTAGTGAATCCGAAAACCGGTGAAATTTTGGCGATGTCAAACCGTCCTTCATTTGACCCAAATATTCGTGATATCACGTCTTATCGTAATCCGTTTGTTGAAAACAGCTATGAACTTGGTTCAACGATGAAAATCTTTACGCTAGCAGCCGCGATTGATGCAGGGGTCTATAACGGCGAAGACCGCTATCAGTCGGGATCTTATAAAGTAACGAAAAACAGCGTTCCGATTAACGATCACAACGGCGGAGTCGGCTGGGGAGCTATTACATTTAATGAAGGAATTCAAAGGTCTTCAAATGTAGCGGTAGCCATTTTAGCCAACGAAAAATTGGGCACCGACCGTTTGTATAAATACTTGGACAAGTTTGGCTTTATGGATAAAACAGGAATTGACTTGCCAAACGAAGCTTCTAGCAAGTTAGTGACGAAGTACCCGAGAGACCGCGTAACTACTGCATTTGGACAGGCGTCCGCTTTTACGCCTATTCAAGAAATTCAAGCGGCTACTGCGATTGCAAATGACGGAAAAATGATGAAGCCTTACGTGATTAAACAAGTAGTCGATGAAACAAATAAGAAAACGATTAAGAAAACAAAACCTACCGTAGTAGGACAACCTATTTCTAAAAAAGCAGCGAACGAAACGCTAGATATTTTAGAAACCGTTGTTTCTTCTGATGACGGAACAGGGAAACCTTACGCGATTGAAGGATACGATGTCGCTGGAAAGACGGGAACAGCTCAAATTCCTGGTCCTACCGGAGGCTACTTGCATGGACACGGGAAAAATTTCATTTCCTTTATG
The DNA here is from genome assembly GCF_056400385.1 of Priestia sp. P5_B4. Taxonomy (NCBI): domain Bacteria; kingdom Bacillati; phylum Bacillota; class Bacilli; order Caryophanales; family Bacillaceae; genus Priestia; species Priestia sp. P5_B4. The sequence continues at coordinate 863 of NZ_JBFULJ010000313.1, read as the reverse complement.
GGCTTTGCACCTGCTAAAGATCCAAAGCTGCTTGTCTATGTAGCCGTTAAAAATCCAACTCTTACGCCTCAAGAGACAGGTACTGCGCCGCTTACAGCCGTGTTTAATCCGGTGATGAAAAACAGCCTGCAGTACTTAGGGGTGGAGCCTGAAAAAACAGACGAAGACGGAAAGAAAACAGAAGATAAAAAAGTAGATTCAGAAATTATGCTTAAGTCTTACGTTAACGAATCAGTTGATAGTGCCGTGAAAGGCTTAAAACAAAAAGGACTTGTTCCTGTTGTAATAGGTAAAGGAGATACGGTAGAAAGCCAATCACCGACTTCTGATACCATTGTCACTGGTCAACGCGTGTTTATTAAGACAAATGGAAAAGCCACAATGCCTGATTTAACAGGTTTTTCACATCGTGATGTTATACGCTTTAGTGAATTTGTCAACGTTCGACCTAGCGCACTTGAAAATGGTTATGTTGTAAKTCAAAGTATTAAGGCAGGCGATCCGTTAAAAGCAGGAACCTACCTGAAAGTAGAACTTGAAACGCCTAAAGAATTTTCAAGTACGTTAAATAAGTTAAAAGAAACGGAAAAAAGTGAGTCTGATAGTAAAAAAGACGATAAGCAACTTGACTAGAAATTAAGTTCTAGTGAATCCTGTACAAGCATATATTGGAACGAGCCGATTCAGAGGAGGTTCTAATATATGCGGGTATCAGGAGTCACAGTTCGTAAAAGGCTAGCCATTGTTTTGTTTGTCGGTTTTATTGTGTTTTTGATTATTGATACAAGGCTTGGATATGTACAGTTGCTGACTGGGGATACGCTAACTGAAAAAGCCAAAGACTTATGGAGTCGGAATATTCC
>NZ_JBFULJ010000312.1:0-4091 GCF_056400385.1 Priestia sp. P5_B4 | reverse complement strand
GCACTAACACTCTGCCTTTATTTTCAGAAAAATACTTTGAAGGATTAACTTTAAGTCCAGCTCTGTTTTATTCATGGAAATATAGCATTCGCTTTGAAATATCAGATCCATTAATTTCATCTCACGAAAAAGATTGTTTGAATCAAGCTTTTCATCGATCAATCACATTATTTCAAAGGGTATTTGGAGRGGGAGATGAGATTCTTTTTGTTACGGATGTACATACTACGAACAAAGATCGTTTCCTTCAAAAAAGACCTTTAAACGTTTATTTAAAATACATAAAAGATAAACAGCGGCTATATCAATTAAACCATCACTGTTTGCCGAGTATATTTCAGGATGAAGATGAAGACGATGATCAATCTTTGACCCATCGCTTTGTACTTTCTTGTAAGAAAACAGAATTAAGATATGCGCAGCTTTTAAAGGCTATTAATTATGAAGACTTTGCTCATCCATCTACTATTCTGAAGAGTAATTCCCAAAGTAGTTATGATATTTACTTTATTAATCTCTCTAAAAAAATGATTTTTCATTTGTATGATGATCGCGGATGTGATGTCTTAGCCTCAAGTAAAGAATCTATACGCTTTCTTTATGAAGAATATAATAATTGGATTTTGGATTATGATCGAGAAGAAATTGACCTTTTATTTAAGTGAAAAGTAGGATTCATCCACTAATTAGCACATTTCCACTAATTAGCACATTTTTTATATCCATAATCACCTGTCTTACAGTAACTAAAAATAAAAAGGGTATCTACAATCTTCTAGGTTAATTTTGATATATAATCAGATTAGCATTAGGCTTATAGCTCAATGGAAATATGACCCTAGGAAGTAATGTAAAAGAAGAACATTGTGTGAAATGTTCTTCTTTTATAAATGATCAGAGTGAGGTATAGCTGCATACATTTGCAGGTGTCTTTTTGACACTTAAATTTAATCGTTCTAATGGCCATGAAATAATGAAAGAGAATATTGATAAACATAAATAATTACGAATCCTAGCGAAATTAATAGCCATACATGCAATTTCCTGAAGTGCTTGATGGTATTTCCAATTATTTCATGAAAGATAACAAAAGACAGTGTACCGATTGCTGCGCCAGTCGATAAAGCTTGTAGTTTAAGTGAGGAAACTTGTACACTTTCACCAATGAATAAACTGCCTCCTAAAGACAGCGACAGAATGGCTATAATTAGTAAAAAGAAGGTGTTAGGTATTTTTGCTATAGAGAGGACTGTCATAATTGCCATCCCCTCTGGGACCTGATGTAAAAGGGTAGCTGCGAATACAGAAGCTGATTGGTGCATATCTGTTATTCCAAATGTAATACCTGTGATGACATTATGAAAAAAGATAGCAACCGTTAATAAGATAAGTGCCTGTAAGGGTGAAATTTCGCTGTTTTGTTTATGCAAAAAGAGGTCAATGCATAGCATGATGATATATCCGGCTACAATTCCTAATAAAACGCCTCTTAAATCATATAGATGCCAAGTAGACGGAAGGATATCAAAGAACAATAAGCCCAATAAGATTCCACCGCATATAGCATACATAAATTGGATTCTTCCCCTTGCCAGATGGTTTACTAATTTGAGAAGTCCTCCTCCTGCTAATAAACCCAATAAAGAACCTAAAGTAAATAAGATATTCATTTTTATATGCATAATTGCTACTTCCTTTCGGCTATATGGTTTTTTACAACTAACCTATTCAAAGGAAAGGCAATCATACCTATGTTTTATAAATGGTTAAAAAAATAAAAGTACACGATATTAACTTGGGAGTAATTTTTAGGTAAATCACTAATAAAAAAGGACATACTAACGTTATCTAAAAAAGAGGTGTTACTATGGAATCTCCTTTTGAAATGATAACCAATGTGGACAAGGTCGAAAATGCTTATTATATAGAAGTGAAACCAGGTGAGTACAATGCAAAGTATTGGAATAAAGAATCAGTCTATTTTGCTGATGAAGCTTTTGCTTATTTCTATACCACGATTTGCAAGTATGTGCCACAGTATCAACCTACCCAAGTGACAGAAATCAAAGTAGAAACATGGCTGAGGATCAGTAATCAGCTGCAAGAACTCGCATATTTTTTGAGCACTAATCCGCCTATGATTAAACTAAAGAAATGGATTGATTTTAGCAAAGTAGAGGGAACGTACAAACAGTTTGATCGTCAAAAAAACAAGTACATTCGCGAGTTAATTAACATGATTAACGAATTTACAGTGTGGATAACAAAGGTATGTCAAACGCAATCATATATCACCATTTTGGGCACTTAACAGGCCTTGAAACCTTAGAGGCTTGTAATGAAGAGCAAAATCCCAAAAACAAATCGTGAGTTAAATCACTAAAAATGCCCTCAGATGAAGCAAGTGATTCTATAAATCAAAAAAAGATACTTTATAAAGTATCTTTTTCTGATTTAAGTTTTTGAAGAATGTAAAATCTAATTGGTATCATTCGGTACTTCAAGAGAAGTAGGTTTGGTGTTCCTTTTGAAAAATGAAATAATTACCATTATAAGAACGAATGCTACACAAACTATAGAGCTTAACCTATTCGCACTGTCTATGAGAAAGACTATGAAGCTAATAATTAATGTACATGCGGCAAAAAGCGTTAAATAAGGGAAGCCCCAAAGTTTAAAATATGGTTTTTCTTTATATTGAGGACGTAGCTTTAGCTGAGCTAAGCAAATACTAATCCATATAAGAGAAACTGTAAATCCAGGAATAGCTAATAAATAAGAAAAAGCTTTTTCAGGATATAAGTATACGAGGTACGTTCCCAATAATAAAAATAGGACACTGAAAGCTAAACTGTAAACAGGTACGCCTTGTTTATTTACATAGGACAAACTTTTAGGAGCATCTCCCGACTGAGATAAAGAATGAAGCATCCTTGTACAGCCATAAATACCTGAATTGGCTGCTGAAAGGACAGCTGTTAATAAAATAAAGTTCATAATATGAGAAGCACCTTGAAGCCCAGCTGTTTCAAATACTTGGACAAAAGGGCTAGCATTTGCATCAATTTTATCCCATGGTATCAAGCCACAGATAATAAAAATAGGCAAAGTATAAAACAGAACTACTCTCCACATAACGCCTTTAACTACCCCTGGTAATACCTTTTCAGCATCTTTTGTTTCCGTAATAGTTAAACCAATGAGTTCTGATCCTCCATACGAGAAAATGACTACAAGTAATGTAGAGAAAACGGCTTTCCAGCCATTTGGCATAAAATCACTATAATTATGAAGATAATGAGAAGATGAATTATTGCTTGGCATAATTCCAAATAGTATCGCTATACCTAATAAAATAAAAGCAATAATAACAAAGATTTTGATACCAGCAAACCAAAACTCAATTTCTCCAAAAGACTTTACGCTTGTAGCATTAATTAAAATAAGTACAATTGAACAAATAAGACAAAGAATCCATAAAGGAATAGAAGAAAACCAATATTGCAGAAAACTACCTGCAGCGATGACTTCAATAACGCACACAGTAAGCCACATAAAGCAATAAGTAGCTCCCGTTACAAAAGAAAAACGTCTTCCAAAAGCTTTTTGAATTAGATCTTTCATATTGTGCGATGGGTATACAATAGCCATTTCAGCCAAAGCTCCCATTACAATGAGAAGCAATAGTCCAGCAAATAGATACGAAAAGATAACCGAAGGTCCTGCTAATCCAATTGTATCAGCACTCCCTTTGAAAATCCCTGTTCCAATCATTCCTCCAATAGCAATCATTCGAATGTGTCGGGGTAATAATTGCTTTTTTAACGTATTCTTTGATGCAGTATTTTCTTTCATGATGCCCTCCTTTTAACATAAAAAAGTCCCTGCTGAATTATTCAGCAGGGACGAAAATTTCGCGGTACCACCCTATATTGTAAAAACATCTTACCTCTTAATTAGCATAACGGTTTTATCCGTCCTCTCTAAAACACCATTAGAAGAGGAAGCTCTAGGAGTGAATTTCATCTCTAATCTTTGTACTGACTTCCACCAATTATCAGCTCTCTATAACAGGGAGATTAGGATTACTT
>NZ_JBFULJ010000311.1:0-4099 GCF_056400385.1 Priestia sp. P5_B4 | reverse complement strand
GCAATGGACAGATGAATCTTTAGAACATACGCAAGAAGCATTCGGAAGAACCCAATCAAATGCCACAATCTTAATGGGACTAATCAAGCATATTGTTCATCACCGAGGTCAAATTACCATTCTGATGCGTCAAGCAGGACTAAAACCGCCTGGAGTTTATGGGCCTCCAAAAGAAGATTGGGTTCATTTAGGTGTGGAAAACTCACCGCTTTAATAATATCAGGTAAATAAAAAAGAGGCTGTCCATAGAAAATACTATAAAATTTTTTTCTAGGCAGCCTTTAAGTAAAACCTAATTAATCAGTTAGTACTTACTCTGAAAAAGCTTTTGAGCACTGCACAACACCTTGCATATTTTTTAATAATCCCTCTGTTAACTCTAAGGTCATAAAGAATTCTTCAGGAAAGTCAAAATGTTCTTTCTTATCGCTGTATTCTTCAGTTAAAAAAGCGCTTTTCACAACTTCTTCAGTTTTATTATATTCTTCAGTGAGTTCTTGTTTAATTAAGATATCCATAATTAGTATGTATATATTTTATAGTGTTATATTCTATGAGTCCACCTTTAATACATAATATTTGTAAATTTTTATGGTAAAATATACTATATATGTTAAATTAGAGTGTGTGAAGAAGGGGTAATATCTGATGTTGAACGTATTATTTATATGTTTAGTAAGCTGCTTCATTATTTATATTGGGAAACGTGTATGGAAAAAAGGTAATACTAGTTTCATTGCTGGGTATGGAAAGATATTTACACCTAAGGATGAAAAACAGCTCGCTAAAGGAATTGGCCTTATTATTATGTTATTTGGCTTTGAATCTATAATATTCCCCATTCTCTCTTTGTTTTTTGAAGGGAGTGGCTTTTATTATGGATTGCTGGTTGTATTAAACTTCTTCGCTATATTTGGACTTATGATAAAGGATCAGGTGCAGGGAAAAGTCTAAGGAGGAGAAATATGAAAAAGTTCTATCTTGGTTTGTTTATTATGTGTTTGATGTTTATCATTTCCGCTTGTTCAAAAACCGAATATGTAAACAATGTTGAGTACTTAAAATTACAAAAAGCAGAGGTACTATTAACAAATGATAAAAAAATCGTTGGGGAARTGATAGTTCCTGATAAAAAGAATAAAARTAAACATATCGTTCCAACGGAGTTACGCTATACATTTACGATGGAAAATACGTCTAACAATATTATGGCTCTCTCTGATTTCGCTAAAACAACCATTCGCATAGAACCAGATAAGGAGTTGGTATCAGCTGTAAAGGAATCAATTGGTTCAAATATTTATAATATGGATAACAATAAGTTAGGTATTGGTATGAGTATAGGAGAAATTCCATCTAAAGGAACAAGTAAATTTACTCTTAGTTATACCTTAGGAGCAAAGGAAAAAAATAATGAATTACCTCTTTTGCCAACTGAAGAAAAACTAAAAAAGCTACAAGCTAATGCGTTAAAGGGTACACTCATTATCTCCCAAGATGACAAGGATATTGCAAAGTTTAGGTTAGATTCAAGCCAATAAACATGATTACAAGTTTAAATAATAGATTAATAGCTCGCTAATTCTGTATATCGTCAGCGTTAGCGAGCTATTGTTTTTATATTTATACGCTTGTATGTGGATTTACTTTTTCAAAAAATAAAATTGATTAGCCTTACTTATTTGGTTACGATAAGCGCTCGAATAATTTCATTCCAATAGTATTTAAAGTTTTTGTCACTTGTATTTTTTTGCATTAGAACGGTTTGTTCCTTTGTATTCTCTTTTTTTATAGACATTATGATTTCCCCTTATCTCTTTATATTTAGTATGTTGTGGTTTGATTTACCATATTTTATAATGAAATTAGCAATCGTTACAGATGAACATTACGATTGAATCAATCGAAATATCCGATTATAAAGAGGTGAGGAAAATCGAAATAAAACAACTGATTACGTTTAAAACAGCTGCAGAAAATTTAAATTTTACATATACAGCTAAAATTTTGAACTTTGCTCAATCAAGCGTTACCGCTCAAATAAAAGCTCTTGAAAATGAACTTGAAACTCCTTTATTTGAACGTCTCGGAAAGCGCTTGGTTTTAACAGAGGCAGGTCGAGAATTTAAAAGGTACGCCGATAAAATGATTCAATTGACTAAGGAAGCAAAAAACGCTGTAAGTGGAGTGGAAGAGCCTGCGGGTACACTTATTATTGGATCTTCTGAAAGCCAGTGCACGTATAGATTGCCTCCAATATTAAAAGAGTTCAAGGATCAATTTCCAAAGGTTAAAATGATCTTTAAGCCCACTTACTCTCAAGCACAAACAAGAGCGCAGCTACTAGACGGCACTCTTGATATCGCCTTTACGATGGAGCCTATCCAGCATCATGATGCAAATCTACATACACAATGTCTTGTTGCAGAAGACTTGAAAATTATTGCTGCTCCTCAGCATCCTTTAGCTGATAAAACGGATATCTACTTAGAAGAGCTTGAAAATGAGACTCTTTTGTATACTGAGTCGGGGTGTTCATACCGGGTAGTATCGGAAAATTTGTTTCGCGAGGCGGGTATTTGTACATCAACTAAATTTGAATTTGCAAGCGTGGAAGCTATTAAGCAATGCGTCATGCTAGATTTAGGTATTGCGATATTGCCCGAAGTAGTAGTAAAAGGAGAGCTTGAGAAAGGCGTGTTAAAAGAATTGGCTTGTACTAAAATTGATACGCCTCTTTATACACAAATGTTTTGGCATAAAGATAAATTTATGTCTCTTCCTTTACAATCTTTTATTCAATTGGCTTACAGTACTTTTGGTTTAAATTATATAGGTATCGAAAGTAAAAAACTCTAGGTGCATTATGCTGACTAAAGAATTACACTGGATACATAAAATAATCTAATATCTTTCCTAATAAGATAAGAGGTGAAGGAAATCTTCATTCCTTCGCTAATATATAGATGAACCTTAATAAACTAGATTTTAATTGGTGAAATCTGAGTTAGGAGTTGATCTAATTTGAAAATGCGAGTAAATCAAATTGAACTAAATGGTTTAACATTTCAATATCGAGAGGCAGGCGAAGCTTCGGCACCCGCTATTATTGCACTTCACGCTTTGGGAATGAGTGCAGAGTCTTGGGATGAAGTAGCAGCTGTATTAGGAGAGGAATATCGATTTTTAGCTTTAGATCAGCGAGGACACGGTGGAAGTGAAAGAACCGGTACCTATACGTTTGAACTTATGTGTGATGACTTACTTCAGTTCGTAAATGTGATGAATTTGGAGCGCTTTACGTTGATTGGGCATTCTATGGGGGGGACGGTGTCCTATCTTTTTTCTGAAACATTTCCAGAAAGGGTAGATCAATTGATTGTTGAAGACACTCCTCCACCTTTTACAGGAGAAAAGTTCGAAATTCCTGCCAAACCGCCTGGTCCTTTACCGTTTGACTGGGAGGTTGTACCTTCAATTCTTCAACAGTTAAACAACCCCAATCCTAAATGGTGGGAAAGTCTTACAGAGATAATTGCACCTACTCTCATCATAGGAGGAGGATCCAGCCATATTCCTCAAGATAAATTGCAAGAAGTTTCTAAGCGCATTCCAAATTGTAAATTAGTAACGATAGAAGGGACTGGACATGAGGTGCATGCAGGAAACTTATCCGCTTTTTTAACTGCTGTGAAAAGCTTCCTTGATTCGTGACTTTCTGGAGCGTTTATTTAATTCTAAAGTTTGRTTAAGTAAATAATATGGTAAAAGTTATTAAATTTTTATAGAAAGGGAGACTATACGTTAGTCTCCCTTTTAATCTGCCGATATGTTAATATGTAGATTATATGTAATAAAATTCATAATCGAATAATTTTTATGGGRGATAAATAAACGCCTTTTAATAGTAATAGGGAATGCTATAGCTCATTAAATGAGCATGTTTGAAAGGGGGAGAGTTTCTTGTTGAAATTTATAGAAAAGGGTTTTTTCTATGGCCTTATTTTAGGAGGATCATTAGGTTTCTTTGTGATTCCATATAAAGAAGTTGAATCAGTCGGTGATGGTGTAACAGAAACAACCTATTTAAACCTCATTG
>NZ_JBFULJ010000310.1:0-4102 GCF_056400385.1 Priestia sp. P5_B4 | reverse complement strand
TTTCTATCCAGCTGTCAAACGTTCCATTTCCGCAAAAAAAATGCACCTTTCTTCAAGAAAAAGTAGAAGAAAGGTGTGTAAATGAAGGTTATTTTCCAATTTGCACAGCAATTTTTTCTTTTTGTTCTTCTTTGCTGATAAGTTCTTTGAATTTGGTCAAAAGAGGTGCTTTTAATTCTTCATCTTTTAATGCAAAAGCAAGAGTCGTAAAAATAAAATCTAACTTTTCTCCTGCATCATAACGTTCGCCCTCGAATTCGTAAGCATAAATAGAACGGTCTATATTCATACGCTGAATAGCATCTGTTAGCTGAATTTCCCCGCCTTTTCCAGCTTCCTGCGTTTCAAGATAATCAAAAATGTCAGGTGTAAATACATAGCGTCCAATAATTCCTAAATTAGACGGAGCTTCTTCGACTGATGGTTTTTCTACAAAACCATTCACTTCGTATAACCGGTTTTTATTTACTTTTGGATCTATAATCCCGTAACGGTGAACGGATTCTTCCTCTACGCGCTGTACGCCGATAACCGATGATCCCGTTTGGTTATACTGGTCAATCAGCTGTTTTAAACAAGGCTGATCTGGGTCTGTTAAGTCATCTCCAAGTAAAACTGCAAACGGTTCGTTTCCAATAAACTGTCGAGCACAGCCAATTGCATGGCCAAGGCCCTTCATTTCTTTTTGACGAACGTAATGAATATTCGCTAATTCAGAGATATGCTCCATTTCTTCTAATAGTTCAGTTTTTCCCTTTTGATGAAGCAAGTGCTCCAGTTGAATATTGTGATCAAAATGATTTTCAATTGCTTGTTTCCCGTTTCCTGTAACAATTAAAATATCTTCGATTCCTGATTTTAAGGCTTCTTCTACAATAAATTGAATTACGGGCTTATTTACAATTGGAAGCATTTCTTTTGGGATAGATTTTGTAACGGGTAAAAAACGAGTACCTAACCCTGCTGCTGGTATAACTGCTTTTTTTATAGTCTGCATATTATATTTACTCCTCCCTGTTAGTTATCTAGCTGCCTTACATCTATTACACTTTGACAGGCACCACATTGAAAATTTCTTTCACTCCTTGCTTGTATCCTCCCGCTGAGCGAAGTGATTCTCCAATTTGTTGTGCATGCTGTTTATATGTGTGAGTAGTTAAAACATCGTTAACTGTCTTTTTGATTAGCTCAGCAGATACATTATTTTTATCTAATTTTACACCTGCTCCTAACTCCTGCACGCGATCGCCAACGATAAATTGATCCACTGCCATTGGAATAACGACAAGGGGCGTATCGTAGTATAAACCTTCACTGCTGCTGTTCATTCCGCCGTGAGTAATGAATAAATCCGCACGTTTTAAAATTTCTAGCTGCGGTACGTATTGTTTCACAACGAAGTTTTCTGGAATGTGTGCTAATTCTTCAGGTTTGGTATTTTTACCAATAGATAAAATAACTTTACCCTCAAAATCTTTTAATGCTTCTACACATAAGTTATAGATTTCTAGCTGCTGATTAAAAATAGTTCCCATAGAAACAAAAATAATTTTTTCATTTTCATTTTGTAAGTAAGAAGGATCTTCAATGTCTAATCGTTTAACAATTGAAGGACCAATAAACTTGTACTCACTCGTAAATTCAGATACGTTTGGCTGAAAGAATTCTGACGTAAATACTAGCGTAATATCCCCTGGATTCGACATAATGTCAATGGAATCTTTTAACTGAGTATTATATTGGTTGTTGAACTTATTTAATAATTTTTCGAATTGAGGATAAAAGGAAGATTGGTCAGGTTCTGTTTGACCACTTGGCATCATACAAGTTGCTAACTCCTTATTTAACGCAAATGTTGTACAAAGAGAAACCTTCGGAAGCTGAAGAAGGTCGGCCACAGCGGAACCTGCTAAAAGGTGATAATCATAAAGTACATAATCATATGTTTCATGTTTCGTTTCACTCATAATTTTAGTAATAATATTTTCAGATTCATTTAAAAACAAATTCATTATTTCATAGCGGTCATAAGACTCTTCATTTGTCATCCGGTTGCTCATATCAAGACTTGGACGAAAATCTTCGTATTCACGAAATTCCGCGCCTGATTTCCGAATTTTTTCAGCATAGTCTTCAATGCCATAATAGACGACCTTTTCCCCTTGAGCCATCAACTCTTTTACAATTCCTAAAGAAGGATTCACATGTCCTTCACCTGGAAAGCCTATTACTAATACTTTTCCCATAACATTCATTCCTTTCACTTAGTTAATAATTAAATCACTTAATTGTTAATTTAGTAAATTTATTGTATAGAAACTGAATTTACTATAAATTATCTTTATCGTAAAGTCATTAAGCGTTTTCAACTAAAAAAAGGTTAAATAGGCTCATTTTGGAATATAGTTATAAATTAACTTAAGAAAAACAAATATTGTAAAATTTATCTCGTTTGTAAATAGATGTATGCGCTTCATTATGATGCAAATAAAAAACACACCTCACTAAATCAAGCAAGAGGTGTGTTTTTTATTTAAAAGTTGTATAACTCCCATATATCTGAGGTTTCTGAACCAATATACCAAGCTGCCGCCCCACCTAAATGATAGTCATTAATTAATTTAACCCGGCGCTGCATAGATGCTTTGTCTTCGAGCCATATTTGATGCTTCGTACCATTTTCCGTGTATTCTACATAGTACTGTGAGGCTTGGCTATCCCATTTTTTAGCTAACTTTTTAGAAGAGATAACAGCTTCGGCTTCTTTCATCGTTAAGTCTTTTGTGACAACTTTTTTGGTCGATAGGTCCGTTTTCCATTCTCGCGTATAAAAAGGAACTCCTAGAAGGATTTTGTGTGCAGGTACATCTTTCATAAGAAGTTGTGCGCCTTCTTTCACCCAAGGCAGTGAAGCAACAGATCCTGGAACCTGACTTCCTCCCCAGTGTTCTTCATATCCCATCATAATGACATAGTCTGCCACTTGACCAATCTGTTTCCTATCAAAGCTTCCCGACCAAAAAGGATCATTATTTTCTCTTGTTACGTCTACTGAAATAGTCATACCATGAGGTTTTAACGCTGCTTTTAATTCTTTAATAAATAAAACAAAATCTTGTTTGTTTTTGATATTAATGTTTTCAAAGTCAACATTGATCCCATCGCTGTTTGTTTTTACTAGCGAACTTTCTATTGATGATACAAGCTTTTTCCGCTTTGCTTTATTGCTTAGCACATCACTTGTAAGTACATCATCAAAATTGTTGCCAATAAGCGGCCAGACTTTTTTGCCGTTTTTATGAGCCGTTTGAACATATGATTCATTTATAGAAGATGAAACAACTTTGTCATTCGACGTTAGCGTAAACCAACGAGGTGAAACAACGTCTAAATTCTTTTGCTTCATCGATTCTGTATAGCCCGCTGTTTTTTCATTAAAGCTCCAACCCATAACTACAGGCTGATGCTTCTTTTGCACTAAATCAGATTTTTTGATCCAGCCCTTTTTCCCTTCCAAAAGCTGTACTTGTATATAGTAATCAGGAATAATAAGCGTTTGTCCGGGCTTAATATTTGTTGAGGATAGCTGATTTAACTTTGTTAATTCATTTGCTTTTACACCGTACTTTACGGAGACTTTCCAAAGCGTATCTCCTGCTACTACTTTATGTAACAAGCCTTTTGGTGGTATTTTCAGCGTTTGCCCTGGAATCAGCTCCGTCTTTTTTAGCTGATTTTGTTTTATTAGATCACTGACTGTTACACCGTATTGCTTAGCTAGTAACCATAGTGTATTTCCCGGCACTACCGTATGAGTAGTAACCTGAGCTGCATCTCCAGCTTCAGATGAAATGACAGGAAATTCTTCTCCTTTTTTCACTGTCTGCATAACAGAAGAATGTAAGGAAGGAGAACGATATACGTTTACGTTGTCACCTTTGACAGTGCCCACTGAAGAAGCAGCGGCTCCTTTACTCATCGGGGCCAATCCTCCACTGAAAAGACAGAGAACGATCAGGCTCATACATATTTTCTTCATTTTATAATTTCGCCTCCCCACTTTTTGACATCACCTGTCTAGTTTACTACTCCTATAAGATAG